>JAIFKY010000120.1:55987-60005 GCA_020049345.1 Anaerolinea sp. | reverse complement strand
CTAAGTGTCGGGGTGGTAGAAATAATGATTGGCACGACAACTGCCGAAGCGGTTTGTTTTACATTAACGTTAGCCGTATTTCTTTTGTTTCTCATAACAATAGCGGCAATACCAATAGCTGTAACCATTATTAAAATAATGCCGGCCGTGACCGAAAAAAGTAGCAAGTTCTGGCTAATCGGAAAATTAGATTGGGCGGCAGAAGGAGGAGCGGCACTTTTTGACGATAAGGTCTCTAAATCCACGTCTTGCGGGCGCCGAATGGGGATAGTCATTTCCATTGCATGTGGTTGGTATGAAATGACAATCACGGACACATTGTCTGCGCCGCCGCTGTCGTTGGCAAACTTTACCAGATCTTTTGCTATTTCTTCCGGTGTGCCTGTTGCGGTCATGCTTGCAATATCTTCTTGCGAGGCGTAACGTGTAAGCCCATCACTGCATAAAAGGACTTTGTCTCCATTTTGCAGTTGAAGCGGAGGATAGCCGTCTACGGTTACTTCGGGGTCACCGCCCAAACTGCGCGTCAGGCGATTTTTGATACTGGAAGCCATTGCTTCTGCTTCAGTCATTTCGCCGTGTTCCACCATTTCGCCTACCAGACTGTGATCGCGATTGATTGGTGTTGCGGCGCCGTCGCGTATTAAATAGGCGCGGCTGTCGCCGACATTGGTGATGTATAAAAAGCCGTCACGCACCACTGCCGCCACAATTGTGGTTGCCATGCGGGTACCGTTTTGCGTGGCATATTCGTAAATCTCTTCATTAACGCGCTTCATGATGCTGCGTAAATAGCCAAGTGGTTCGATTAAGATGGGCTGTTCGGGCGCATCAAGATCAGCCTCGTAGGGCTGGTAATAATCAAACAAGGTTTTTTGTGCGGCGTATTGACTGGCGCGCTCACCTTTGGCGGCTCCCCCCACGCCGTCCGCAACAATATAAAGAGAACCATAATTTTTTAATTCGGCAGGATCGGTTGGCTCAAAATACGCAATAAAGTCTTCATTGTTTTTGCGCCGCCCCTGATCGGAAAGTCCTTCAGATCGAGTATCCACAAAAATCTCCCAAATTAAGAATCAAACCGTAAAATGGTTTCGCCGAGGCGGATCATATCGCCACGTATAAGCGCTTGCTTTTCGGCTACAGCGATGTCGTTAACCATAACAGGGTTTTCGGCGTTGATACTGTGAATAAAATACAGTCCCTGTTCGAATCGGATAACAGCGTGGCGGCGGGAAGCATTTATTCCTTTTAATGGAATATCATTTTCTTCGCGCTTTCTGCCTAATTTTAATTCTGAAGCGCCAATTGCCCAGACTTGATTTGGATTAACTCCTTCAATTTCATACAATACTGGTTTACCAACTGGCACGCTGCCGACAATGACTGCGCCTTTACGTTTTCGAGATCTCAATGCCAATGGGATAAGCAGCGCCGCAAAAGCCAGGACAATAATTACGATCACTCCGCCAAATCCGCCAGGCTCAACATTAACAAAAATGATCCCAGTCTCTGTGGTAAATAGTCCGGCGGTATCGTAGGCAACTACTTTGACTGGATATTGCCGTGCTTCGCTAGTTGTCCAATCTGTTGTATATTCAGTTTGTGCCGGAACCGCTGGGACAGAAGTCATCTCCTGATTGTCTACAAAAAACGATACCTTACCGAGCGTAACTCCAGGCAGGGTTGTTATTTTTGCTTTGATCTGGGTTGTTCCTGAAAAAGAACTGCCATCTTGTGGCGCGAGGATTTCCACGGTAATTGGTGGCTGTACATCCAAAGAAACGCTTGCCTGACCGGTATTGCCGCCAACATCGGTTGCTTTCACCAGGAACGTGTGTGCTCCCGTAGTCACGCCTGAATTAAACGAATTCCATTCATAAACAAAACCCTCGCTTGCAGATTTTGTAATTGGAATTTGTGTGCCATCTAAAGATATATCCACGCTTTCGATCAGTGCGGATGGCCAGTCAATTGTGGGCGAAAATTTTACCAACCCGCCGACCACTTGATTGGGTTGAAGGTCGGGCAGGGTGACTGGAATGGACCCCGACTGGGCTATAAAAAGATAGGATGCAGTTTCCTGTCCGCCACCGTAACTGACGGTAGCCAATAGTTCATGTTGTTTGTCGTCAGCCGGGAAGGATGAGATATAGCGTACCCGATATTGTTCACGCAGGCTGCTCAAGACTTCGTCAAAAGATCGGCTTAACTCAAGTTCGCTGGGCAGGATTTTGGCGCTTCCGCCCGTAAGTTCAGCCATTTTTTTGAGTTCGGTTGCATTTACTTTTCCAAATCCCATTGGGTATATGGGAATGGAATTTGCACTCAATTCACGCATGGCATCGTCAGATTTGAAAACGCCCCTGCCCGTGTCCTTACCGTCTGTAATCAATACAATGATTCGCCTCCCAGACTGGCTTTCAAGTGAGGCGAGTCCTTTAATGACAGCATCATACAAAGAGGTGTATTGACCTTCTGGTTGAATGGATTGTATGGCTTGTACTACGCGGGTTTTGTCTTCGGTAAGCGAGAGAATTTCTTCGGGCTGATCGGAAAATTTGATGACAGCAACGCGGTCACTGGGAGATAATTGCCCTACAAAAGAAACCGCCGCTTCAATTGCTTTTTGCATTGGGGCGGAAGTGCCTTCTCCGCGCATACTACCGCTTGCATCCATAATAAGGGCTATGGACAGGGGTTGTTCCTTGTTTTGAACTGCTTCAAATGATTGAGCGACTACAGGGGAGCCATCTTCGGTAAGGATAATCGCATCCTGATTTAAGCCTTTGATGGGGAGTCCGTTGGCATCTGAAACGGAAACATACGCATCTACCTGCGGAAATTTGGAGTTGTCCAAATAGTCTATGCGTGTCCGAAATCCTTCAAGCGCAGCCGCGGGCAAAGGAAATATCAACCCAATCATAATGATCGAGCCAATCAAAAATTTGGCAATGGTTTGTAGTTTCACAAACACTCCTTCCCTAAACTTTGGGATAAACGATTTATTTGTATAGTTAAAATAATTTCAATAAACCCAATAAAAAGCCCAACTCCGCCAAAGTATACAATACCTTTGACGTTTTTGACATGGTTGTTACAAATTTGTTACAAATTTTTTGAAAAGAACGAAAAACATATTTTAATTATTTCACGCAAATTCGGCTAACTTGCGCTTAGGCTATTTCATCGATGTAAAAAACATCCAATCTCTAACGAACCTGTATTTTTGCGAAACCCAAAGTAACGGAACGGGTATAATTTGACCTAGCGCCATGCAAACAGATACTGGTATTGAAGCCCCGCTCAAAGACGCAGTGCAACTCTCCTCAGCCGTATGGGCTGTTCTGGCAGAGCGCGTCGGTGGCGCGTGGTTGTTGCGAGCCGTGTATCACTTGAACAAATCCGAGCAAAATGAATTAATGAGTCTCATGACCAGACCGTCCATTGATGCCTGGTTGTGTGGCGCATTGAGCGGGGGACATCCGCGCTCCAGCGCCATCCCCGAGGGATGTAATCTCGAAGCGCAACGCATTTTTGCTTTTCCTGTCGGCGGGTCTGCGCAAGCCGTCTTGGTCGGCGCAGATGAACTATCTACCGATGCCCAGCGGATTTGGCGATTAACCACCTCGCTGCTGTCTGGTCATTCAATTTCGCCCAATCAACCATTTCTGCCTGATCTGCAATCTGGTCTCGCCTCTGATTTGCCCCTTGCCATTGAAAAAGTTTTAAGTACTTTTGTGCAAGGCGCTACTTGCCAGGGCGCATGGCTGGCGATCCGTCGCGGCGAGTCGCTGGATATTCAAGCCGAGTGGAATGATACGAAAGCCCAAGGCGTGTCCATGCTGATTGATGAGAATCCCATTCTCCGTCGCGTGAACCGCTCCTTGTCTGATGTGATCATTACGCATGAACAGCCCAATTGGGATAATCTTCCCTATGGCACGCTAAAATCAGGCACAAGAGTTTGGATATGTTTACCTTTGGTCATCGGTCAGCGTTTGATTGGGGTTGTGAC
>JAIFKY010000120.1:0-55973 GCA_020049345.1 Anaerolinea sp. | reverse complement strand
TGCGGGTTTCGCCTTCGGTGGAAGTGCTGGTCACTTTTTCTGAAATGGCCGCGCACCTCCGACGTCTTGGTTTGCTCAACGACTTTGTTCTTACGGTTTCCTCTGCCCAAAACTTGGATCAAATTGCGCGGCGCATGTTTGGCTTGCTCTCGCGCGCTTTCAACACCGAGTTGATTGCCCTCTTCCTGCGATCCAGCGATGGGCGCGTCCTGCGCGATTATCGCATGTTTGAAGGCAAGTTAAATGTCATCAGCGTATCGCTTGCAGGACATTCCATTCAGCCTGTGCTAAAAGAAGGGCGCGTGCGCCGCATTGTGGATACGATCAAGGAAGGATTTGTTCCGCTGAACAAAGGCGCGCGTTCCTTGTTGATTGTTCCGCTTAAATATCGGGGACAAGCCATCGGCGTGCTGATCATTGAAAACCTGCGCGCTGAAGCATTCAGTCAATACGACGAACACCTGATGGTGGTGATCACCAGTCACCTGGCTGGGTTGATCGAATACACCCGCCTGCGTGAAGAAGCCGAAGGACGCGCGCGCAGTTTGGGGTTGATTCATGAAGTGGTGCAACAGGTTATCGGACTGCACGATAAAAAAGAGGTTGCGGCCATTACTGCTGAACTTGTGGCGCAATATTTTAAATATGAATTAGCCGCCATTCTACTGCTTGATGATAACCAAAACTTTTCCATCCAAGGTATTGGCGGCACACAATCTGAGACAGTCAAGCGTGTGCTTGCGGGGCGTGAATTCCTTGCAACAAATGGCATTACAGGACTTGTCTCTAAAACTGGTGAAAGTATTTTGATCAACGATACAAAACAGGAAAAGTTATACGTGCCGCTAAAAGGCTGGGAGGCACGTTCTGAAATTTGCGTTGCGTTAAAGGATGGCGAAAATATTCTTGGCATCATCGTTGTGGAAAGCCGTGAACAAAATGCATTCTCGCATAACGACTTGATCGCAACAGAGTCGCTTGCTGGGATTCTAACCTCGGTGATTACCAGCGCAAATCAATATCAAAAATTACAGGAAACTATCCGGCAATTGCGTGCAATTGAGATAGAATTAAATGCGCGCATCGAAGCGCAGCGTTCCGCAGAAAACCGTTTGATTCAAGCCGCCAAACTTGCCGCAGTTGGTGAAATGGCGGCGGGCATTGCTCACGAATTAAACAACCCGCTAACCACAGTTACAGGTTTCTCGGAACTTGTGTTGGAAGATTTACCCTTGGACTCCACGTTTCGTGAAGAATTGGAAATGGTCTCGCGTGAAGCCCATCGCGCCAGTGATGTCGTCCGCCGCCTGCTTGATTTTTCGCGTCAGGGCGAACATACCCGCATCCGCGCAAATTTGAATGAAGTGGTCAACGATGTCATCGCGCTCACCAGACACCTCATCCAAACCAATAGCGTTAATTTAACCCTCAAACTTAATGACAATCTGCCCTGGGTTTCCATTGATCACAACCAAATGAAGCAGGTACTGTTGAATTTAATTCACAACGCCCTGCAAGCCATGCCCAAAGGCGGGGAACTACTGGTCACCACCCACGAAACCAAACGACAGGATCGTAATTGGATCGTCATGGCAGTTACAGACAGCGGGGTAGGCATAAAACCCGCAGACCAGGATCGAGTCTTTGAACCATTCTTCACCACAAAAGGAGATCGCGGCGGCACAGGCTTGGGGCTTTCAGTAACCTATGGAATCGTTACAGATCATGGTGGAACCATTGAAATTTCAAGCGAACTTAACAAAGGTTCCACATTCGCCGTCTGGCTGCCTATCTAATCATGGAAACGCCCTTCGTATTTGTTGTTGATGATGAACCCGGCATTGCGCTTTTGTGCAGTCGCCTTCTTACACGTGCCGGCTACAAGGTTGAAACTCAAACCGATCCACATAAAGCCATTGGCTACCTCAAAGAGAACAAGATCGATCTCTTGCTGGTTGACATCCGCATGCCCGAAGTGGATGGCTTCGAAGTCATTCAACATGCGCAACGCCTTCAGCCTGATGCCGCCATGTTGATTATGACTGGTCATGGCACAGTTGAAACCGCTATCCGCGCCCTCAGGCAAGGAGTGGACGGGCTGATCCTCAAGCCGTTTGGCAAAGGCAGTGAATTGATTGACGCGGTCAAACTTGCACTCGCAGACAGCCAGCAAAAACGCGACGCCGCGCGCACTCAAGCATTGCGCCCGCTCTTTTCTGTCACCGAATCTTTGCTTTCTGAAACGCGCCGCGAACCCCTGCTCGATCTCATCATCAACGCCATTTGCGGACACCTGCAATGCGCGCACGCCGCATGTTATCAACAAAACACAGACGCCAAAGGTTTTTCCTTGCTGGCTTCACGCGGCAAAGAACCCCCAAAAAAGTTTTTCGATTTGATTGCCCGCGTGGACGCATCCTCCAACCCCATGCTGATCAACGCCGCCGGACCTGGAGACGCAACCCTAAAAACGCTTCTCTCTGGGCTGAAACTTGGCGCGGCGATTCTTGTACCGATTCTCCGCCCAAACATGCGTATGGTATTGTATGCCGCGCGAGATGTTGATCAACCCCCGTTTCGCGAATCTGACCTGGAATTATTTCAGATCCTTGCGCGTCAGGCCGCCGCAGCGCTGGAAAATGCGCGTCTCTACGCCGAACAATTGGATTATGTCCGCAAGGTGGAAGAATCTCAAAAGGCATTGCTTCAGGCCGAAAAAATGGCCGCCGCTGGACGGCTAAGCGCATCCATTGCGCACGAAGTAAACAACCCATTACAGGCTGTTCAAAACTGTCTGCATCTTGCAGGGCGTGAAGACTTGCCACAGGAAAAGCGCAAAGAATATTTTGATCTCGCCCGCACAGAACTGGAACGCTTAATACTTACAGTCCGCCGCATGTTGGATTTCTACCGACCTGGCGCAACCTCGCTTGAAAAAGTTGATCTTGCAGAGATGCTCCAATATATATTAAACTTAATGTCCAAGCAACTTTCAGAATCAAATGTGAAAATAATTGTTGACTTCCTTGGAACAATTCCGACCATCAAGGCGGTGGGAAGTCAGATCCAGCAGGTATTCATCAATTTGATTTTGAACGCCGTGGACGCAATGCCCGATGGCGGAGTGTTGAACATTGCAACCCGCCCTTTAAAAGGCGGCATTGAAATTATGTTTCAAGATCAAGGCAGTGGAATACCTCCGGAAAAACAGCCTAATATTTTTGAACCATTTTTCAGCACAAAAGATGGAGGTACTGGCTTGGGACTGACAGTGAGTTACAATATAATTACCGCGCACGGAGGCACATTGGAATTGTTGCCCGAGCGCGGCCCCGGCGCTTGTTTTCGTATATTTTTACCGACAGGAGGATAACAATGAAGTCCAGTATTTTGGTGGTTGATGATGAACCCGTTGCGCGCCAATCTTTGACGGATATTCTTAAACTGGAAGGGCACAACGTGGCGTCTGCTCCCAATGGTCAGGCGGCAGTCGAATATGTCCGCACGCATCCGATAGATCTGATGATCGTGGATCTGCGTATGCCCGGCATGGATGGCTTGGAAGTGGTTCAGGTGGTTAATCAAATATCGCCTGAAACAGAAGTAATTCTGCTCACTGCTTTTGGTTCAACAGAAACCGCCATTCAGGCGTTGCGCTTACGCATCCATGATTATTTGCTAAAACCGGCTTCCCCTACCCAAATTTTGGCAAGCGTAAAGAAAGGGCTTACTCGCCGTTCTACAAGATCGCGTGTGGTGAACAACACTGCCGCCGGCAATGATGTGGACGAGGCTGTGGAGGTTTTTTCGCTCAAAGATGGCACCTCTGTTGATCTTTCCCGCCGCCAGATAAAGCATAAAAATAAAGTGGAGCACCTTACCCCCGCAGAAGGGCGGTTGCTGAGAATTTTGATAGAAAATGAAGGGCGGGTATTTTCTCATCGCGAGTTGGTTTTATTGGTTCAGGGTTACGATACATCGCAGCGTGAAGCGCCTGAGATATTGCGTCCGCTGGTTAGCCGTTTACGCCATAAATTGGAGCAGTTTCCATCGTTGTCTGAGCGGGTTGTTAGCGTGCGCGGCACAGGGTATTTGTACGAAGGAAATAAGTAGTGGAATAAAAAAACCGCCGTGACAGGCGGTTTTTTTATTGTCAAAAATTATTCGTAGGGACCAAAGATGTCCTTTGGCAAACCGGGCGCGCGAATCCATGAGAGCCAGCCGGTTCTTCCGCTATGTGTCGGAGCCGCTGCATCTTCGAACATAACCAGGATCAGGCTAAAGCCGAGTCCCGCTGCGCCCAGCCATTGGAGCAGAGTCAGGTTTTCGCCAAGCCAGATGTGGCTAAAGATGATCGCAATCAAAAGTTCGGCGAGTCCTAATAATGCTGTTTGCATTCCGCCGATCTTTTTTACGCCCAAAAAAAGCGCGATCCTTGAAAAAATGGTTACGAAGGTTAGCCCTGCCACTGGCCACCAAGGGACATTGTGTAGCGGCCAGGCGCGGTCAAACAGCAAATATGCGGGGATGACAACTGCGCTCATGGAGAGTAGCGTGTAAAGGGCTACGGTTGGCGCAGGGACTTCGTAAAGCACACGTTGATTGATGGGCAGGTGCATGGCGTATAAAACCGCCGCTCCGATCATCATCAGCACGCCAGTTAGGTCTACTGAATTTTTTGGGACGCTTGTGAGGAGTAGGACTGCAATTGTGGCCAGCCCCACGCGAAAGAGAGTGAGACGGCTTGGAGGTTGATGGTCGAGAATTAACCAGAGTGCGACGAAGAATGGGTAAAGTGAATAAAGTAATTGACCGACGCTGGCATCAAGCCTTTGCAATGCCAGATAGTACAAGAGGGAGCCGAAGCCATTGATTGCGCCTGCAAGAGCGCACCCAACCAAGCCTACCGGAAAAATGTAAAGATACTGTGGATAGAATATTGCAATTGCCAACAGGAGAATACCTGCGGCGAAACCGGTACGCAACGCTACAACCGCAAACGGCGTGAATCCCAGCGTGATTGCTAATTTCCCGAAAACAGGCGCAAACCCGAGAAATACCGCTGAACTGAATGCTGCAAGAATTCCAGCCGTTTGTTTTTTTTGCAAAGATACCACCTTTAAAATCAATAAAAGGAAGGGGAGGGCAGGTTATTTTATTAATGCTTTAACTTCTTCAAGGAATTCGTCGTTAAGAAAGTCGCCTTTTTGCATGAGCGATTGAATCTGTCCGTTGAGTCTGCTTTTTTCGTCGGTTGTAAGTTCTTTTGCCGTTGCGACAATTACAGGGATGGTGGCTGTTTCGGGTTTTGCGCGCAATGCTTCGATTACTGTAAATCCGTCCATTTCCGGCATCATTAAATCCAGGATGACCAGGTCTGGCAGTTCACGTTGAATTAACTCGAGTCCTTCGCGTCCGTTGCTTGCTTCTAAAATGGTGAAACTACCCTGTGATTGCAGAATACGGCGGATGAGGCGGCGCGCCTCGGTGGTGTCTTCGACAATGGCAATCTTGGGGAAGCGTTCTGGCGCAACCTGCCTGAGCGCTGAGAGTAAACCTTCCTGTGGGGTTTCTTCACTGGTGGTAATTTTTACGTCACGAGACCAATTATCGCCAAGAACGCCTGCTTCAGCCGGCATGGTGTGCCCTGTGCAATTCACGACAACCGTATCGCTTGGTTTAATGATGCCTGCGCGAATTAACTTGAATAGACCGGCGAAGGCTACTGCGGCGGCGGGTTCGGCTGAGATGCCTTCCATTTTTGCCAGGACGTGCATGGCGCGAAATGCGTCTTCATCACTAACGCTTTCAAAGGCGCCATGCGTGCTGTTTACATATTCCCGCAGGAATTCATAGGAGCGGCCAGGGTCGCCTGTGGCAAGTGTTTCGATGCGGGTCTTGGGAGAGGTTACCGGCTCTGCTTTTTCCAATCCTTTTTTCCAACTATCCACCATGGGGGCGCAACCTTCGGCTTGAATGGGCGCGAATGCAGGTATGCGCTCAACCCATCCCATTTGTTTCATCTCACGGAAGCCTTTGTAAACGCCAATGGGTCCCATGCCGCCGCTAATGGCTTGCACATACCAATCGGGTGTGCGCCAGGGCGCGTTTGTATCGGGTCCTTGAATGGCGGTTAGTTGTTCTGCAATTTCAAATGCAATTGTCTTCATTGCTTCAATTGAAGTGATTGTGCGCGCGCCCATGTCTTGATATAAATGGCGCTGATGGGCAAATTCGGCGGCAACTTTTTTGCATTGGTCGTAGGAGCCGGTGATTTTGATCACCTGACTTCCATACAATGCGATTTCACGCATTTTCATCGCAGGCACAAGGCTGGTGACGAAAGCCCACAGTTTCATCCCGGCGCGGGATGCGTACGCCGAGTAGGAGATTGCCACATTGCCCGTGGATGCCGCAACCATTTCTGTGATCCCCGCTTCTTTTAGTGCGGCAATGGTCACTGAGGCCTGCCTGTCTTTGAATGAGGATGTGGGACCTTGTCGTTCGTCTTTGATGTAGATGTTGGGGCAGCCCAGCATCATGCCGAGGTTTACTGCGCGAATGAGCGGCGTTCCTCCTTCACCCAGCGATAAACTAATATTTGGGTTACGCACGGGTAATAATTCGCGATAACGCCAAAGATCAAAGGGGCGGCTTACCAGTTTGGCTGGCAGGGTTTTCGCAATGATTTCGTAGTCGTACTCCGCTTCACGCCACTGGCTGTTGCACTTTGGGCATGTGGTGGATGTGGGGTAGTACGGCGCATTATGCCCACAATCAATACATTTGATGATAAATGACACGGTGATGGTGATACCAACTCCTATTTATTCTTTGTATGAACCCGTTCAAGTGAACGCTGAATGGATGTAAGTAATTCTTTTTCGTTGAAAGAACTTTTTGATAACAACAGCCGTTGACCGAATTCATTTAATTGATCTTTTTGTTCTGCTGAAAGATCCATGCCGCTAATGACAATTACGGGAATCTCGCGCAGGGTTTGAGATGCCTGCATGTTCTCTAATATCTTAAAGCCATCTATTTCAGGCATGAAAAGGTCCAGGATGACAGCGTGTGGTGGTTTGCCTGAGGAGATGATGTCCCACCCAATGCGTCCGCCTTCAGCAAGCGTGGCTTTGTATCTGCCATCGTCGGTCAAAATTTTTCCGATCAGGCGCAGGTCGTCGGGATTATCATCCACGACAAGCACATCGCGGATTGATCCGTCTGCGTTTAGTCGATCCAGGGCGTTGACAAGATCATCTTCCAGAATGGGTTTTACCAGGTAGTCTGTTGCCCCAAGGTTGAATCCTTTTTCCAAGTCTTCAACGATGCTACAGATGATAACAGGGTAGTTGCGAGTGTCAGGGTCGCCCTTCAAACTATCCAGAACTTGCCAGCCGTCAATGCCGGGCATCATAATGTCTAATGTTACAGCAAAGGGTTTTATTTGTTTTACGCGTTCAACTGCGTGTGTTGGGTCCGATAATGGGATAACTTGATACCCTTGTGGTTGCAGATAACGTTCGTATAACCCAATAACCTGAGGGTCGTCATCAATTGCAAGGATGACTTTATTGGAGCCGGAGGCGGATTCATTTTCTTTTTCCTTGCGGAAGAGCGGCAAGGTGAAGTGGAATGTGCTTCCCTTGCCAAGATCACTTTCGACCCAAATTCTGCCCCCGTGCATGTTAATGATGTGTTGACAAATGGAGAGACCAAGACCTGTGCCGCCCGTTTTGCGGGTCGGCGAGTCATCCACTTGCGAGAAGGCTTGAAAGAGTTTTGTTTGATCTTGTTTGGCGATACCAGGTCCGGTGTCGGTCACGCTCACTCTCAATTCATTGCGCCCAGTGAGTCCAGCCTTGAGTCCAACTTCCACAAGGATATCGCCTTCGTCTGTAAATTTGGAGGCGTTGGAGAGCAGGTTGATCATGACCTGACGGATGCGGATCGCGTCTGCGCGGGCTGTTGGCAGGTTTGGCTCGATGATGCGCTTCATCTGAATCGGCTTGTCTTTAATAAGTCCGCTCATGGTGGAGAGGACGCTGCTGGTTATGTCGGCGATATTCACTTCGTCGAAGGCTAGTTCCATCTTGCCTGCTTCAATCTTCGAGAGATCGAGAACGTCATTGATAAGTCCAAGCAGGTGTTGACCTGAATTGTAGATGGCGGTCAGGTCTTGTTGTTGCAGTTCTGTGACAGGGCCGTCAATTCCTTTTATGATTACGCGTGAGAAGCCAATAATCGAATTGAGAGGAGTGCGTAATTCATGGCTCATGTTTGCCAGGAACTGGCTTTTTAGACGATCGATTTCGCGCATTTCCATTACGGCTTGTTGAGAGAGTTCAAAGGATCGCGCATTATCAATGGCAACCGCCACCTGGTCTGCAAGTGTTTGCAGTACGATGATTTCATCTTCTGTAAATGAGCCGGCAGTTTTTGACTGAATATCAATTGCGCCAATAACGCGGTTTCCAATTTTTAGAGGAATTGCGGCTTCTGCGCGTGTCTCGGGCAGTAATGGGTTAAATTTATGCAAAGGATCTGCCATGACGTCATTTACGATTACGGATTGCCCGTCCAGTGTCACTTTGCCTACGATAGATTTTTCGTTAACCTGAAGCGTGTGCTTTCTCTCTTTCATTTCTGCGCCGGCTTCACCAGTTGCTTCGCGCAAGGTGGCGTTAAAGCCGGTTTCTTCTACAATAAATATGCCGGCGTGATAAAAGTGAAACCTTTCGTTGATCAGATTTACAGTTCGCGCAAAGATCGAGTTTAGGTCCAGTGTGGACGTGACCAGTTTTCCAATTTCGGCAGAAACAGCGAGATATTCGTTGCGGCGTCTGATTGCCTCTTCTGATCTTTTTCGCTCGGTGATGTCACGCGCCACCCAGAACACATTGCCTTCATCAAGTTTGGAAAGGTTTGCCAGGAACCAGTAGGTTTCATTTCCAACAGGCAGGTCGTATTCCAATTTCACCGTTTCAGTTCCATTTAACGTTTGTTGAATGGCAGAAACAAAACGATCCGCTGTTTCTTTTGGCAGCACATCGTGCATGAGTTGCCCCACTAATTCTTCCGGTGGGCGTACAAGGCGTGATGGGTTTGTGGGGGCGATGCGTACGTAACGCCCGTCTTTATCAACAACCAACACAACGTCTTCCATGGATGAAAATAGGGTGCGTAAATCTGTTTCGGATCTTGCCAGCGCTTCTTCGGCGCGCAGACGGCTGATGGCGGCTGAGATCGGAGGCAGGGTTGTTTCCAGCAGGTCAATTTGGCTTGAAGTAAGTCGCGTGTCTCCTTCGAGCATATCCACGCCTAGTGTTCCGATCACTAGATCGTTAATAATAATAGGGAAAATAACAGCATGAATAATTCCCAGCCGGCGGAATTCTGCTTGAACGATGGGCGGGTTGGCTGGGTTGTTTGACGCATCATCCAGAATATAAGGTTTTCGGGTTGAAATTACAGTTTCAGTTGCAAGGTTTCCTTGCAGTGGAATTTTGAGTCCAATGGCGCTGGCGTCACCTTTTTTCTTTGAGTGCTCGGCGATTACGCTAAAGTTTTGTTTGTTTTCATCCAGAAGGGCAATTGCGCCACGGGTGACAGGGAACGCTTCAACAATTTCTTGAACGACAGCCTGGAGGGCTGTCTGTAAGTTGGTTGCATCGGTTAATGTGCTGACGACGCGGTTGATGAGGGAAAGCTCTTCGGCACGTTCCTGTGCTTCTTGAAACAAACGCGCGTTTTCAAGAGCCAGTGATAATTGGTCGGATACCTGTTTTACAAGCAGTTCTTCATCTGGAGTCCATTCACGTTGATTTGTCTCATCAATGACGCGCAGTGTTGCCCAGTCTTGATAGCCGGTTTGAATATTTACGGCATAGGCTTGCGTGGAATTTTCGGTATCTTGTGTGATGACCGGTTCAGGAGGTACCAGTACTGATGTGTGATGTTTGATCGGTTTGGGGGAGGGAGATGCATCAGCTTTTTTCTGTACAGGTGTCGGGTGCGAGCTTGAGGCGCTCAAAGATTCCGCTGGCTGAATCGGCTCTGTTGAAGACTTTATGTGCTCCCTTGGCTTTGATGAATCGCTCTCTTCAGGAGTAATGTCCTTGAATAACTTGTCAAGCCGTTTGTTTATTTTTGGTTTCTTTGACATATTCAATTAACTCCTGAGCGAGTATGTGGTATTGCGTGGTGCCGCGCGCGCCAGGTTTGTAATGTGAAATGGGCAAACCAGCGATGGAACTTTCGCGTAATTTTGTGTCTATTTCTATGACTGAATTAAACACGCCTTCGCCAAAAGTTGTGCGAAGTTGATCGTGAATGTTGCGGTGTGTGCGGTTTCTATTATCCAGCATTGTGACAAGGATGCGGTATGCCAGGTTTGGGTTGTCTTCTTCGCGAATGCGGCGTACAAGCGTCATCATGTTGCGTAGCGCGTATGCCGAGAAGTATTCCGCTTGCGTAGGGATGAGAAGAAGGTCTGCCGCAGTGAGTGCATTTTGTGTAATTGCGCCAAGCGCGGGAGGACAGTCAAGAAGTATGTAATCGTATGACATTTCTGTTGCGTTTGCAATGGCGCGCTGCAGGATGGTGGTGTAGTTTGTGCGTACCGGCAGGAATTGCTCGGATGTTTCTATGCGTGAATTGGACGGGATGAGGTCAAGGTTTTCGACTTCAGTTTTTCGCCGCGCGCTTAATAGCGGAGCATTATCAAGCATAATATTGCTGGATGTATTTTCAGATTCTCCCGGCTCAAACCCAAGTGCAAGCGTTAGGTTGGCTTGCGCGTCAAGGTCAATGAGCAGGACACGATACCCCAGATCAACAAGGGCGCCGCCAAGGGAGATGGTGGTTGTGGTTTTTGCTACGCCGCCTTTTTCGTTGGATACTGCAATTATTTTTATCACGGTTACCTTCTCTTTTTCCAATCTATTTATCTGGTGGAGGCGCAATTTTTTGCGGGACAATTTCAACGCGCGTGGCGCCTAGTGCGCGCCGCAATTCCTGCATGGCGGTATTGATCATTTCCTGTGGATCGTTGGTACTGCGGATTTTTGTGGTAATGTCTGATACAAGATGTTCGCGTGTGGCGCGGCGGGTTGTTTCTTCAAAGAGGCGGGCGTTTTCGGCAGATAGCGCGATACGGTCTGCCACTGCTTTGATTAAATCATCTTGATCTGTGTTTTCGCGCTGGCTGGCAGGTACCAATACTGAAAGCGTACCGATGGTTTCGCCGCGCAGGATAATGGGTACGCTAATTTCCCGTTTGTCTGAAGCATCTATTGCCTCTTCATTCAACAAAACTGCGCCTGCGTTGGAAGATCGGAAACCACTTATTTTTTCCTCTTTGGGCAGGTGTTCCCAGGTTTCGCGAATGTATTGCCGTTGAATAGCCTCGGATTCTGAAAGAGTGTTTTTTATTTGATCAAATAAACGCGCATTTTGAATTGCAAGGCTGACTTGATCAGCCAGCGCGGAAAGGGTTTCAAAGTCTTCATCTGTGAACGCGCCTATTTCAGTGCTTTGAATATCCAATGCGCCGATAACCCGATTTTCTACCTTAAGCGGCAGCGCCATTTCTGAATGTGTTGATGGTAATTCTGGGTTATCGAAATAGTTTGCATCTTCGCCCACGTCAAGCGCAATGCGTGGTTTTCCAGTTTTGGCGACATGCCCCACGATGCCTTGTTCGCCGATTTTGAGTTGGTGATTACGTTGGATCATTTTCTTTCCGCCTTCGCTGTTTGCGGCGCGGAGTATTGCAATTTGATTGGCTGGATCGTTCAGGAAAATTCCAACATGATAAAAACCGAACTGTTCACTGATTACCTTGGTTATCTGCGGAAGTAATTCCGGTAAATTCTTGGTGGCGCTGATGGCGCCCGCTACTTTTGTAACTGCCTCAAATTGTTTGGCGCGCGCATCTGATTGTTGTTTTTCTGTTTCCAGTTCTGCTGTGCGTTCTGAAACGCGGCTTTCGAGGCTGGCGACCAATTCTTGTAACTGGCTGCTCATAATATTAAATGCTTCTGCCAGAGCGCCGATTTCATCTTGTGTTTCGACATTAACGCGGGCAGACAGATTTCCGGCGGTAATATTTCTCGCGGCAGTTGATAGATTTCCAAGCGGGGTGGTGATTGAACTGCTTAGATAGGTCATCATAAAAATGGAAATGCCCATTGTCAGCAACAATAAGGTTAATGAATTAAACGTTGATGTGAAAATAGGTCTGGAGATCGAATCCAGATCAACGAAAGTTCCAATGTACCAACGCGGCGCATCTTCGCCCGGCATGATTATGGGCGCGTAGGTAATGAGGTAGCCGTTAACTTCGCGGTTTCCAGGTTTTCCACTGTAAAGGTCGTTGACGAGATCGGGGAAATCTTGCCCAATGGTTATTCCGGTTTTGAGGTCTCTACCCCAACGTTTGGTTTCGTCGGGGTGAAAAAGATAATATCCATTTGTATCAACAAGGAAGGTATTTGAGCCTGATGCCGATAATATTTTTAGGAAATTTTCGGCGTACACATTAATAAGGATTACGCCTTTTGTTTGGGTGTTAATAACCAATGGCGTGCCATACTGAATGATTGGTTCGTATGGAAATATAATCTGGTTGTTATTGTCTATATTTAATTTAAGCGGCGACTCGAAAATTTCTCCTGAGGATAATATATTACTTTGCTTGAAATAATTTAACTCGCCCATGACGTTTAGAGTTTCGCTTTTGCGTAACTCTGATTGGGGCACAATGGATGATACTCCGTCTTGAGTGGTGTCTATGCGGATGACTTCATTCCCATCGTTGTCTAAAAACCGTACTTGTTCGTAGACTTCTCTGTTTTCGGCAAAGCGGCGAAACTCACGTTCCACAACGGTGCGCGCTCGGATCACAATGTTTGGATTGGAAATATCTCCCAGAGTTTTTATGTAGTTTTGTAAAACCTCAGCCTGACCAAGAAAAACCGCATCCTGTCTGGCAGCAATAAGAAAGTCAACGATTGCCGCGCTTTTTGCGTTTGTTTCACTTTCAAGGTTTGTAGATATTTGCGCGCGTTGGATACGGTAATTGGTGGTGATGTTGTAGCCGCCGGTGGTGATTAATGATATGACTAGCAGACTTATGAATGCGACGATTAATTTTGTTTGGATCGTAAAAGTTTTGAATTGCAGCCACATAACTACAATTAAAATCATTATTTCAAAAACGGCTATTATGGCAATTGTGATAATTAATATGGTAGGTATGGCTATTCGGAATGACGTTGGCAGATAAATAAGCAGGATCGTTAGCAATCCGATAATGATGTTGTATGGAATTATTTTACGGAAGTTTTTTAAATCCACGGTTTGGTGGATTATCAGAGAGGCTGTCAGGATGCTAAACAAACCAACCAGGCTTCCAACGTCTGTAAATAGAAGGGGAAGAAGCGCTATGGTTAATTGTATGGAACCTGAAGTTATGATTGCGCCGGTGGTAATGTGATTTTGCTTGATTTGCTTCAAGCCCAAATAATTTAGCGCTAAGAATAGTAAATTGCCGCCATAGAGGACAAATATATGCCAACTTTTTGTTATTATGGCAATTGATAGAATGGCAAAAGAAATCAGCCCGCCGGTTATGAGAAGGATGTTTGTAATGACCAGCGCAATGCGCTGATGTTGTTCTTTTTCAGTATTTTGGAAGATCAATGCGTCAGAATAAGAGGTGGTCATGATTGAGGCTCCGCATTCGCGTTCTTTTGTTCAAACTTAATGATCACTTCAGACCCCGGCAGGGCGCGTCCCAGTTCTTCCACTGCGGTTTGTAAAACATTTTTCAGGTTGATGGAAGCGCCGATCTTGCCGGTGACTTCACTAATGGTCTGCTCTTTAATAGCTTGACGTTGAGACTCTTCGATTAGGCGCGAATTTTCAAGCGCAATTGAAAGACGCTCAGAGATCGCTTCGGTAAGATTGATTTCATCAGATGACCATGAACGATTTTTATCGGGCGCATTAATTTTCATCGTGCCGATGATTTGTCCACGCAGTTTGATCGGCACAATGATGGATGCTTCCTGTGTGACGCCATCCGCATGAAAGATTAATGATTCTCTGCGATTGATGACTTGCCTGATTTCATCTGTCTCAACAAGTTGAGTTAGCTTTTTTCCGCTTGTCAAACTTTGATGATAGCCGACAATTTCTTTTTCGCGGCTAAAGGTTTTCCAGCCTTCCTGTAAATTTTGACGATAGAGCGCCTGTGCTTCACTTAATGCCTGCTCTGTTTGCGTGAACAGCCGCGCATTTTCCAGGGCGATTGCAATTTGGTCAGCTAAAATACTGAGTGTGTTTGTGTCGTTTTCAGTGAATGCGCCGGGTCTTTCGCTTTGAACATCCAATACGCCTACAATTTGGTCGCGTACTTTGAGGGGCAGCGCCATTTCAGAACGTGTGTTTGGAAGGTCGGGATTGTTGAAGAAAACAGCATCCTGCCCAACGTCGAGTGAGATGCGGGGTGTTCCAGTTTGC
Source organism: Anaerolinea sp. (assembly GCA_020049345.1). GTDB lineage: Bacteria > Chloroflexota > Anaerolineae > Anaerolineales > Villigracilaceae > Villigracilis. The sequence goes on along the minus strand of JAIFKY010000120.1, from coordinate 41,444 downwards.
GCGACGTATCCCACAATTCCGCTTTCACCGACTTCAAGTTTGTGTCCGCGTTGCAACATATTTTTTCCGCCGGTACTGTTTGCGGCTTGCAATACTGCGAACCGGTTTGTGCTGTCAAGCAGAAAAATTCCTGTGTGATAGAAGTTGAAACGTTCGCTCACAAGGCGGGTGATCAGCGGCAGCAGGCTCTCAAATTTTTGTTCGCCGGTAATAATTTTTGAAATTTCACCAATTGATTGAAGTTCGTTGGCGCGTTTTATACTTTGCTGACGCGATAGTTCGAGGTCTGTTGTGCGCTCTGCTACGCGTTGTTCCAGCCCTGTGAGTGTTTGGTTGAGTTGTTCGGTCATGCGATTAAATGTGACTGCCAATGCGCCGATTTCATCTTCTGTGGTTATCTGTGCCCGCGCATTAAGATCGCCGGATGTGATTTTTTCGGCTGCATTTGTAAGGGCTGTGAGCGGGGATGTTAGAATTTGTGATGCTATAAACCCAGCGATAATACTAAAAATAAGCACTAATACCGCAATCAGTGTATTGGCTTTGTTTTGTTCTTTGACAGGCACAAGATATACATCGGTGGACTGGCTCACCATTGCAACCCACGGTTGCGTTTTTAGAAATACACCCGTATTAATTGTTTCTGAAACAGGCGAGTTGGATTTTGCGTTAAAGAATGGCTGTTGTTGCAGGTTGTCCAAGCCGGCAACTGTTTCATCGTTAACATTCTTCAGGGCGTTTTCTCGGGTGGCTGAGGGGAGGCGTCCCACTGCCTGTAAGGTGGTTAATTCCAAATCTGTAAAATTCTTGTATGATGTAAAAAGCGCGTCACGGTCTCCCGTGTACCCTACCCGCATGTATGTGTTCGTATCTACAAGCGCAATAATGGTTTCTGTATTGCCTGGATTTATGGAACGAATAAGGGATTGGATAACCGTTGCGTGATATTCTATTCGCAGTAAGCCAAGCGCTTTTCCTTCCTGAGTTTTAATCGGGGCGGTGAAATAAATATTTGCTTTGTCGTCGCGGAAAAGAACATTGGATGCGTAGGGTAATCCTGTTTGAAGCGGGCGAAAATAAGCGAACGAGCCTTCGTATTGATCTTTGTATTTGTTGACGGTGTCCAGAATATTTTTTCCACTCAGATCGAGAATGGCAATTGAGTTGATAAATACAGGGTCTTTGCGCGTTAAAGATAAAAGGGTGACACGGGCGTCTATTTCTTCTTTGCTGCCGTTGCGTAATTCAGGGGGCAATTGCAGGTAAGAGACAAGCGATAATTGCTTTGCGTCTGTGTGCGCTGAATTAAGCTGGGTTGTTATAAACCCGTCAATTTTATCCGCTACTATTTCGGACAAGGTTGTCAGTTGATCTTTGCTTTGTGTTTCAAGGGTTGCGCTGGATGACCTGCTGTTGATTATGCTTAATGCAATCAAAGGAATGATGGTGATAAGTATGAAGGCAATAACAATCTTGGTGCGCAGTGCGTATGTCTTGAACTGCCTTAGGATGAAAATAATATATACGAAAGACACGATAATGGCAATCAGGTTGGTGTAACTGGGCTTGGTGGGCAGTCCAAAATCAGGAAGATATAGATCGGTAAGGGTGATGATGATTGCGATCACAAAAGCGCTAATGATTGCGCGTGTTGCCCACACGTTTGGCAGGGTGGCTAAAGAAATACTTGCAATAAAAACAAGGATCATGACACCAAGCGCAAGCCCTTGTCCGTGCGCCACAATAGGGAGCGCAAGCGACATCACCAGTATGGTTATGATGAGATTTCCTATCCCTGGCAGAACACGATTGCGAGATATTTGATATGCGCTAATAAATGCCGCTATGGAGACTACCACCATAAGCACGATGCCCCATAAACCAGCTTCTTTATTTTCGCTATAGGCAATCGGTCCAACAATTATTGAAACAATCGTAAATAGAATGCCGGTGATCAAACTGATCGCAAGCGCATTTTCTTTACGATGCTTTTCTTGTGGCGTGGGTTGGGCGGATGTGTTGTTCATTAGAGAGACTCTCTTGGCATTATTGACGTAAATGACTATGGCAAATAAATCGAATCAAGCAATTCAAGCGGATCGATGGCTTTTGTGATTACTCCAATGGAAATTAAATAATCGGATGTAACTTTTGCGATGGAATAAATGGAATTTGCTTTTTGCACATTGAATAATAATTTATTGTCTTCCAGTGTGTGGATTTTTAGATTGTTGTCGGGCTGTACTTCATCTGCGCTTACGCCCAAATACTTGGCGGCAATGACACGTGTTTCTCCCTGATGTTGTTGGCGGTATTCAACTGCTTGAAACCATGCTTGCAGGAATGCGCGAACATCTTCGGGTCTTTCATCTACAATTGATTTGCGAAATACAATTAAGTCTGGAAATAGGTGAAGTTGTTCCTGCGGATAAATGCTTTTGTATCCCTTTGCAAGCGCATTTGATAAATAGGGCTCCCAGGTATTAACTGCTTGAACCTGACCACCTTCAAGGGCGGCCAGCGTGTCTTCAGGGTTCATTGAGACGAGAGTAACGTCGTTAAAATCCATGTCTGCGCTTTGCAACATTTGGAAGATGGTTAACTCAAATTGTGAACCTATCTCCAAGCCGATTGTTTTGCCTTTCAGGTCTTGTATGGAATTAATTTCTGATCCAACGACAACGGCATCGTCGCCTCCATTGTCACTGACGGCCACCACTTTTATGGGGGTGCTACGGTTGATATTGATCGCATCTCCGATTGCTATCAACGCTCCGTCAATTTGTCCAGAGGCTAAATCTGGGTAGGTGTTGGCAAGAGTCTTATAGTATCTGGGCTCTACCCGTACCTCATGCTCTTCAAAAAAACCCTTGTCCTGTGCTACCAGCAGGGTATAGTCTCCCCACCATTGTGTGAATTCAATTCGCAGTGGCGGATTGGGGATCGGTGTGACTTGTAATGTGGCACATGCCGCCAAAACGGGTAGGAGTAGAATTAAATTGGTAATTTTTATTAATAGATTTCTTTTCATTTTGATTAATACCCGTATTTATCTTTGCGGTCAGATTCAATGGAAACTGGTTCAATCTGTACCAACACGTCTGAGCCGCCGAGCGCCTTGCTAAGTTCCTGTGCGGCTGTTTGCAGGATGGTTTCAAAGTGAGTGGAGGAACTGATCTTTGAAGAAATATCGGTTGTAAGTCGCTCAATATCCGCTCGATGTTGAGTGGCTTGGAGCAATGTGGCTGTTTCAATGGCAAGTGAAAGACGTTCTGTAACAGCCTCTACTATCTCAGTATCATCTTCTGTTAGTTTATACTTATTGTTGGTACGCAAGTTTATAACGCCAACGGCTTGTCCCCGCAGGCGGATGGGGATTGCAATACTTGAGGTTGTGGCATCTTCTTTATCAGATAAGACTATTTTGTTTTGTGCAAGCGCTTGTTGAATATGTTTGCCGGTCAGCGGAGCATCCAACGGCTTGATGGCGGAACCAATTATTTGAAAGCCTAATCCCAATGACTTTGATCTCATGACTTTCCATGATTCCTGGGTCTTATTGTCTAATGAGCCTTGGAATTTAGCCAGAGTTTTTCGGGCTTCTTCAAGAGTCAGGGTGTTTGTTATCGCTGCCGCGACCTGATCAGCCAGGATGGTTAAAATTTCAACGTCATTCTGATCAAATGCGTTTGATTCAACACTTTGCACATCAAGCGCGCCGAGGAGTGTGCCGGCGTAGCGTAAAGGCAGTGCAATTTCCGAGTGGGTATTTGGCAGGTCTTGATTATTAAAGAATACAGCATCTGCTCCTGCATCAAGAGCAATGCGGGGTTGTCCGGTTGCTGTTACATAGCCAACAATACCGGTCTGTCCGACGGGTAACTTGTGTTCACGCGCCAGCATTTTTTTGCCGCCATCGCTGTTTGAGGCGCGCAAGATTGCAAATTCGCGGTTGTCATCCAATAAAAAAATACCTGTATGGTAAATATTGAATTGTTCACTGATCACTTTTGTAATTCGAGGGAGGAGTATTTCCAAATCCTGAATGGATGAAATTGCGCGTACAACCTGCGAAATTGCTTCAAATTGGCGGGCGCGTTGTAAGTTATGGCGGTTTGCGCTGTCTAATTCAGTTGTGCGTTGGTTTACGCGTTCTTCCAATGTTTGGTTAAGTTCTTGCAGATTCTTATTTGAAACAAGCAGTTCTTGTTTGCTTGTTTTTGCGCGGGTGGTTGCATCTCGTAAACTGGTTGTGCTGAAATAGATTAATACTGCGATTGCCGCAAAAACAAAAGAGAGATCGCGTGAAAACGTAATTGGTTCTTGAAAGCGGGGGTGTAGAAATCCGTTTGTTTCGAGTATCGCAAAACCCCAGATTGCTCCAATACTGAGAACCATGACAATACTGCCTGCGCGCCAGTTAATAACAATACTGGCAAGCAAACTGATTGCAATGTACGCAACTATAATTATGTCTCTGACTCCATCCGCTGTATATGCTTGCAGTCCAAACCCCACCCAGCAGAGGATTACCAGGATTAATCCGCTTGCGTTTAGGTTGCCTTTTCGTAATATGTAAAGCGAAGTAAAGCAAACAAGGATGACACTTACAATAAAAATAATTGTAGTGTTGGCGTTTACGTCTGCATTTGGACCTAGGACAGGAATTAAGCTAAATAGTAATAACAAAATGAGAGTCCAGGCAAAGCCACTAATGAACTTCGCGCGAAAATTATCTTCTTCAGTATCAAAAAGCGGCGGGCTAAATAATCTTTTGATCATTCAGTCTCCTGATTTTTCTTGAATTGAATGGCAATGTCTGTTCCAGGCAGGGTGTTGGACAGTTCTTTAATTGCCGTTTGCAATATGTTTTCAAGGCTGCTTGAACTGCCAATTTTGGCTGATATTTCTCCGATAACGCGTTCTTTGGCGGCACGTTTTTGCGCTTCTTCAAGCAGGCGGGCGCTTTCAAGGGCAAGTGATGTTCTTTCGGCTGCTGCCTGAACCATGGTAATTTCGTCATCAGTCCACATTCGATCTGGGTTTTCTGCGCTGAGTTTGATTGCGCCGATCTTTGTTCCGCGCAATGTGAGCGGAATTGCAAGGCTGTGCGGGCGTTGTTTATCTGACGTTGTAAGGTTCGTTGTCTCTACGCCATCAAAGGAAAACCCTTGTACATGCTGATGTGTAAGGAATTGTTTCCACTGTTGCCCACTTAATTGAACAGATGCGGCTTCAGCCTGGGCAAGGGCGTCCTGTGTTTGTTGATATGATCGCGCATTTTGAATGGCTACTGCTACCTGATCTGCCAGGGTGGAGAGGATGCTTATGTCTTCCTGGGCGAATGCGTTTGTTTGTTTGCTTTGCACATCCAATGCGCCAAATGTTTCTGAGCCAATGCGAAGGGGGAGCGCAATTTCAGAGCGGGTTTCCGGGAGGTCGGAATTGTTGAAGTAAACAGAATCCTCTCCAACGTTAAGCGCGACGCGGGGTTGTCCGCTTTTGGTTACAAAGCCTACAATGCCAGTTCCTCCGACGAGTAGCCGGTGGTTCCGTTTTAACATTTTCTGTCCACCTTCGCTGTTTGACGCTGTCAATACTGCATATTCGTGGCGTGTGTCCAATAGAAAGATGCCTACATGGTAAAAGCCGAATTGTTCTGAAATGGCTACTGTGATTAATGGCAGGAGGCTTTCCAGTGTTTGAGTGGACCTGATGGTGTGCGCTACGCGCGCAACGGTTTCAAATTGATTTGCGCGGCGGACGTTTCTTTCATTCGCTTTTTCCAGTTCCTGGGTGCGTTCAGTTACGCGTTCTTCAAGTTGAGCCAGGTTTTCGTTTAACCTATCTGTCATGGTATTAAATGCTTTGGCGAGTGTGCCCGTTTCATCTTCTCCGCTAATGTTTGCGCGAACGGTAAGATTGCCTTCGCTGATTGTTTCAACGGTTTGTGTCAGGCGAAGCAGGGGGCGGGTGATGATCTGCCCAACAAACAGGCTGATGACGACTGCTCCAATAAAGAGGAAGATGAGAATGATGGTCATTCCGCGCAGCGAGTTTTGGATCTGGTTTTGCGCTTTGTTTTCAGCTGTAACTACATCAGTGGTAAATTCCTTTTCGGGGACTACGATACCCAGCCGATAACCCGGGGTGGAGATCGGCGCAAAGGCAAAATATACGTTTTCATTGTTTATTGAAACAACTTCAACGCTGGCGTGACTAAAGATCATCATTTTTGCAACTGCATTTTGAAGTTCCGGCGAACCTTTTCCAACTATTGATTGTTCAGGTGAGCCATTAATAGAGACTTCCTCTGGTTGTAATCCGAAGAGCGTATACCCTTGTGGGGGCATGGCAAGGATGTGTCCTACACCGTCCACTAAAAATGTGTATCCGGTTTCTCCAATTTTTATATTTCCAGCCTTAAAAAAGTTTTGGAGTTGAATGTCAATACCGATTACACCTAAGAAGTTGTTGTTTGAATATACAGGCGCTGAAAGCGTAACGATTAATCCCTGTCCGGCTGGGTCTTGGTATGCTCTAACCCAACTTGGCTCATGTTTTGCTCCGTTGGCAGGATCAGATATTGTGTAGAATGGCTGTGTGCGTGGATCAAAACCTGAGGGAATGTTATTGGCAAGGTCTATGTTTGGATAATAGGTGGTGGCGCCTGTTTTGCTAATAAAATAAACAGCTTCAATATCTGGGTGGTTTTTGAGATAGTTTAAAGCATAGAAGTCGAAGTATGCGGTTGTGTTTAAGTCCGCAAGAACGGTTTGGTCTATGCTGACCGTGAAGGGAATATAAATGGATGCGGGATCTGAGGTTGAATTGCCATATTGACTGCCAGGTAACCGCATAAGTCTGGTGCTTGCATCCCAGTATGCGCCTTGTCCCAGAGTTTCTTTTTGCGCTTCAAGGCTTGCTCTGTAACTGGACATAATATTAATATCATTGACCAATAAAGAAAATAATTCGTTTGTCTGTTCGGCTGTGTTGCCTGCGCTGGTTGTAATTTGTTGTTCTATATTTTCACTGCTTGAGTTTTTGTATTGATCTAATAAATAAGTAGTAATTAAACCGGCGCGATTAAGACCAAATACTATAAGTACGCCTACTGTTATGCCGCCTGTGACAAGGGTGCCCAAGGCAACTTTTACTTGCAAACTGAACCTGTTGAATTCACGTATCCCTAAAATAATAAAACCCAACCCCAGGAATGCGGCAATATATGGCGAGTAAAGTTCGATTTGAGGCGCCGTAAGACGATTTCCAGAATAGGTTGTATCTAAAAGGAATAACCCAAAACCCGCCAATGTTGCAATCACTGCGCCATATATTGCGTATCTTGTCGGCATTGCCAGATTGCTGACGGAAATAACGATCAAGATTGTTGCAATGGCAATAACCAAACCAAGTCCTTTTACAAACAGTGTTGTTGCAAGAACTACGATAATGAAATTGGTCATTAAGATCATCATCGCCAGGTTTGAGTTTCCGCGTCGAATTAGCGAGATTAAACTAAAGTCTATGAAAAACACAACCAGTAATATACCGGTAATAACCTGCGACTGCCATTGACTATTGGCAAAGCCAATATAGCCAAACAATGCTGTTGTGGGTATAAGTGAGAGCATTAAAATGATGATTGCGGCATACGAATTGCGGATGTGCCGTTCACTTGGGATTGACGATCTATTCATTCTCGCTCCCCATCTCTACTGTAATCTGGGCGCCGCCAATTTGAACTCCCAATTCTCGAATGACAGTTTTTAGGATCGCTTCAATTTCTGTTTTCGAACTTATTTTTGTTGATATTTCACTGATGGTTTGTTCGCGTTTAGCGCGTCGTTGCGACTCCTCGAGTAGTGATGCGTTTTCAAGCGCGATTGCTATTTGCTGTGAGGCTGCGCGGGCAATATCTATCTCGTCTTCCTCCAATTCCACGTCTATTGGAAAATTAATATTAAGAACGCCAATTGTTGACTCGCGCATTTTTATTGGAATCGCCAGCGCGTTTTCGCTTTTTCTTCTGCTGGGATGGGTGACGGCAAGATCGTTATTTTCCATTGCGGCGCGAATTTCAGGCGTGGAGATTTCCTTTTCCAGTTGAGTTGATTTTATGCCCGCGTAACGATATCCGACCTGTGGGTTGGTTTGTATATTAGTCTGCCAGGCCTGTTTTACTACTGTTCCGTAGAGTAGTTGGCTTTCGGCAAGCGCCGTTTGTGTTTCGGCAAATAACCGTGTATTTTGAATGGCGATTGTGACTTGATTTGCGAGTGCAGTTAACACTTCAGTATCCGTCTGGTCAAAAGCATTTTCTTCCTTGCTTTGCATGTCAATTACACCGATGGTTTGTGTTCCAACCTTAAGTGGTAATGCAAGTTCAGACTTGGTTTCGGGAAGATTGAGGTCATTTAATGACAGATCGTCGGCTTCTGCTGTGCTGCGGGCTTTTCCTATCATGGCAACATATCCTACAACGCTTGTTTGTCCAATAGGCAATTTGTGCCCGTGTTGCATCATATGTTTTCCATCTTCGCTGTTGGCGGCGCTTAAGATTGTATATTCTTGTATGTCATCATTCAGGTAGATGCCAATATGGTAATAGTTGAATTGAGCGCTGATGACATCTGTGATGATGGACAATAAAGTATTAAGATCGCGTTCCGATGCGATGGTTTGGGCAATTTGAGCAACGGTTAGGAATTGGGCAGCACGCCGCTGGTTTTCAATATTGGCTTTCAGTAGGTTGTCGGTTCTCTCTTTGACCATATCTTCAAGCGATTCGTGAAGTTCCTTCAACTCTTTGTTGTTTTTTTCTACTTCCTGCGCTTCCATTTTTACTTTTTTAAGAGCTGCTTGCAGGCTGTTTATACTCAAGTAAATGAATACAGCACTTAAAATCAATGGGATTGATGCTTGTATTGCCTTGATAAAAGATGATTCGATCTGTTGGTGTACGATTCCAATTGATTCGGCATAGACGGTGCCAAAGATGCTAAAAATGGAGATTGATGCAATCCATAACGCGGCTCGGTAGCCAAGAATTAAACCTGCGAAGGCAATGACAACAATGTATCTTGCTGCCTGATTTCCCGCTGTTCCATTTCCTCCAATTGCCAGCAATGTGGTCGCAACCCACAACGTTGCTATATTTAAATAACCCGCACTTAGAATGCGCCCATTTTTTCCCAGAAAAAAAACAATTATTAAAATGAATATTATTCCTGAAAAGATAAGGTTGGGCGTCGATACAAGATTTGTGCCTGAAACCAAGCGGAGGACTAGGAGCAAGGTAATAACAAAGATACTTATAAGCGTAATCGCGTTAAGATAATACGCAGAGCGTGTTTTCTCTTCGTCATCTGGAAAGACAGACGGGCTGAAAAAATCAAGGAATGTCTTCATTGTGTTGTTCTCTTTTACCTTGTATCCGCGTTATTTTTATTATTGTTTTGCATCTGTAATATAACTTCTGCGCCGGGTAAGGCGCGCCCGATTTCAGTTACCGCGGCTTGCAGGATGTTGTCGCGGTTGGTATATGCGCTGATTTTTGCAGATATTTCACTGACAATGCGTTCCTTTTCGGCATTCTTGCGGCTTTCTGCCAATAGGCGCGCACTTTCAATGGAGAGCGCTGCGCGTTCCACGATGGCGGTGATAATATCCATTTCATCACCAGTCCACTTGTGTTCTTCATCTGTTTTGACGTTTAACATTCCAACGATTTCGCCGCGCAATTTTACTGGTATTGTTGTTTGAGAATTTTCGTCGTTACTGAAGTATGCAGAACCGGAACTTATCACTTCTGCTGCGCCGGGCAGTTTTATTGATTTTGTATAAAGATTTGTGGTCATTCCAGATCGCCGCACGCCAGCAATTTTTTGAGAGCGGGTATATTTCTTCCAACCGGTTTGCAAATCGCGCCGATAGAGCATTTCCGCTTCGATCAAGGTTTTTTGTGTTTCTTCATAAAGGCGGGCGTTGGCAATTGCCACAGAAACTTGATCTGCCAATGTGATGAGGATTTCAATGTCTTCTCGGTTGAATGCATTTGGTTCGATGCTTTGTATGTCTAGAACTCCAATAATTTCACCATTTACTTGAATAAGCGGGAGCGCCATTTCTGATCGGGTTTCCGGCAGGTCAGGATTGTTGAAGTAAATGGCGTCTGCTCCGGTGTCCAGCGCAATACGGGGTTTTGATGTTCCAGCAACATAACCGACAATGCCCACTTGCCCCACTCGTAATTTGTGGTTGCGTTCCAGCATCTTTTGTCCGCCTTCACTGTTTGCGGCGCTCAAGGTGGCGTAATCTTTATTTGCACTAATCAAAAAAATACCAACGTGATAAAAATTAAAATGTTGACTAATTGCCTGTGTGATTTGCGGCAGCAGGTCTTGTAGATTTTGTGTGGATATGATGGCGCGGGTAACTTGCGCTATGGCTTGAAACATTTGAGCGCGATGTTCGTTTGTTTTGTTTGCGTTGGCTAAGTCTTGAGTCCTTTTTTCCACTCGCTGTTCTAATGTAAATTTTTCATCCTGAACTTCATTCAAAACGATTTGAGCGCGGCTTTGCGCCTTGCCAAACTCATTTTGCGTCAGGCGGATACCGTTCACAATTAAGGCGGCGAGAAGAAGTACCGATGTGCTTCCGCTGGCCCATGTTTCTGTATTTCCAGGCGTTACATCTGCGCTGGTAATTGAGATTGTTCCACTGATAATCAACCAGCCAAATACGAGAAAAAACAGCATTGTAAAACCAGTAACCACCCATCCGGTTTTCCATGAAAATAAAAGTGAAGCCATGGTTATGGCGCCTAGCATGAAAACGGGCGCGTCGCCTCGAATTCCAGATTCAGTCAAACCCACAATGCCCAGACAGAATACCAGAATCACAACTGCGCCAGATTTTACCGAGGATGGAACACGCAATATTGTTAATGATAATAGTACTAAATAGAAACCAATGTAAAGTCCTGCATAAACGGGACTAGACGCGCCAAGAACTCCGGGAATGACTGCGATTAACCCAAATATACTTGCTCCAATTAAAGTAATTCGCAGGAAGCCAGCGCGCCAGTTTGTGTATGAAAACTCTATGTTGTCAGGTGATTGATTCATCTTACAATAATCCGGGTGATAAAGATTGAAGGGATATGTAAAGGTTGGTAGTATTGTATGACATCTTTAATTTTCATTTGTTGAAGTAGCATTATCGTTATTAATTTGCAAAATTACTTCTGAATTGCCAAGAATGCGTTCTATTTCTTCCGCTGTTGCTTGCAGAATATTTCCAATGTTTAAAGCAGAACCAATGCGCGCAGTTGCATCAAAAATCGCGCGTTCTTTTACTGCGCGCCGCTGGCTTTCTTCAAGCAGGCGTGCGTTTTCCAGTGTTATTCCCGCCCGATTTGCGGCGGCTTGCACAATGGAAATCTCTTGATCTGTCCAAGTATAGTCTGGAGATTCCTGCTCCAATCCAATTACGCCAATGACTTGATTAAGCACCATTATTGGAACCATGAGCGTTGTTTTTGCGCGATTATCTTTTTGCGTCTCATTTTCTTTTATGATAATCGGGTCGCCATTTTCCAATTGTTTTAACAGATCTTTTGGCAGTTGGCGCGGCACATCTCGCACCTGTATGCCATCATATTCATATGATGGGCGCTTGTAATGGTTGATGGTTGACTGCCATACGCTTTGAGTTTGCAGGCGATAGGCATTGTTGAGTTCGGTAAACGTTCCTTCCACTTGTTGTACCAACTGCGCGTTTTCAATTGCAGCGGACAATTGATCTGCAAGCAATTGAAAGACTTTTACATCCTGTTCGCTAAAGGCTGATTGAACGTCTGCTTGGATATCCAACGCGCCAATGGTCATGCTGCGGCTGCGTAATGGAAGCGCGATTTCAGAGTGTGTTTCAGGCAGGAACGGATTTTGAAAATGAATTGCATCTGTGCCAACATCCAGTGCTATGTGCGCCTGCCCTGTTCTGGTCACATTGCCAACCAGTCCTTCCTGCCCTACTTTTAATTTATAGTTTTGTTCAAGCATTTGGTGGGCGGCAACACTGCTGGCGGCGCGTAGAATGGCAAACTCACCGCGCTCATCAATAAGAAAAATACCCACATGATAATATTTAAACCGTTCGCGAATTAAATTCGCAGATACGTTCAGAAGCGTATTCAGGTCATGGATAATGGTGATTTCGCGCGCCACTTCCGCTATGATCTCAAGTTCAAGGGAACGGCGTTCCAAACTGCGGGCGCGGTCCGCCACTTTTTCTTCCAGCGTTTCAAGCGTGTAAGCCAGGTCTCCAGACATTTTATTAAAGGCTTCAGCCAAATCTTCCAATTCATCCCCGGTATGTATTTGGATTGGTTCTTTTAATTTTCCGCCAATCAGGTGCAGTTTTTCGGCAGATAGTTGGCTGGCGTATAAAGTTAAACGGCGGAGCGGTTGGGTGATGGAGCGTGTAAGCAGGTAGAGGATGCCGCCGAAAATTAGCACTATTAAAACCGCATAAAATATGAGCGTGTTTTGTGGCGAGGATGCTTTTTGAAAAAGTTCATCTTGCGGGAATGCCAATGCAAGCGACCAGCCAGTGTTCAACCCAACGGGAATGTAGGCTACGAATACGGATTTTCCCTGTGGATCTATTGCTTCGGTGAAGCCCTCGCCGCCTTTTAGCATTGCAGTAATTAATTCTGTCCACCCTTTGGCTTTTACCGAATATGTGGCAGTTAGCATGGAGTCAGACATGATTTCATAGTAGCCCCCCGCGTTTTCTCCAATGCCCAGTATTACTCCTTTAGAGTCCAATAGGAAGGCGTAGCCTTTTTTTCCAACTTGTATTTTATTTATAATCTCTTGAATTTGTGAGAAAGCAATATCAGATGTTGCAACACCTTTAAAATTGCCTACTTCGTCAAAAAATGGGGCGCTCCATGTAACCATCCAAATATTGCCGCCGCCAAAATCAAAATATGGCGGTGATAACACTGGTTTGAGGGTTCCTTTGGGAAGGGTGTACCAATCCCATTTGAAATAGTCGTATTCTGGGTTTCCTAATTGGACGAATTTCAGCAGTTCGTTGTTTGGCACACGCGTGTAATAAGGCGCCCAATAGAGAAGGTCTGGTTTAAATTGATAAGGTTCGTAAGCAATAGTGGAAGCAAATATTTGCTCGTTGTGCGTCAGTGTGTTGTAAATAATTTTGCGAATCGAATCTTCGTCGTAGTTGATGGTTTCAGCGGTGGCGGCTAAATCTATTGCAACGCCTCTTGTCCAGACCAGGTGGCTGCGAAGGACTTCGGCTTTTGATGCTGTTTGGGCGCTCAGTTCGCTTTTTAGGGTGTCGATCAGCGCTGTTTGCGTTGCCTGGATGCTTAGGAAGGTGGATACAAAAAAAGCAAGCGAAAGCAGAAAAATAACCATTAAAGGTAATTTGATGTCCAAATTTAATCTGCGATTGGAGCGCACCCTTTGATCTTGGGGTATTGATATTTTGGACTTTGGCGCGGTGCGGATGGATGGGGTACTCATAATAAATTCCTTTTAATCCGTCGCAAGTTGATGTCTGTCTGCATCGTCTTCGGTGGAAGTTTCCAGTTGAATAAAGGTGCGGGTTGCGCCTAGCGTGCGCCCAAGTTCTTCAATGGTTGTTTGCAGGATGCGGTTGAAGTTGGTGGTGGCGCCAATTTGTGATGTCACATGAGCGATGGTTTCTTCCTGTTCTGCGCGGCGGGTTGTTTCTTCAAACAGACGGGCGTTTTCAAGCGCGAATGCGGCGCGGTCTGAAATGGATTGCACCACTGTTATTTCATCCTCTGTCCATCTTCTGTTTGCTTCGGCGGCTTCAATGTGGATGATTCCAATCACTTGCTCTCTGAATTTAACAGGAACTGCCAGGGCGGCGGAATTGTCATTCGAAGATTGATTCAATATCACTATTTCACCGGTTGCGAGCGCTTTATCCAGCATTGGGCTGGTTGCTTGAATCGCAGTTGAAATTGTTCCATCAGCCTGGAATGAATACCCACTTTGTTTTTGCTGGCGGGCTGGCTGTTCGCCATATTTGTTTGCCTTGGGTGAAGAAACCTTGAAGCCGGTGCGTTCGTTGACCAATACGTTATTGATGGCGATTGCGATTTGGTTGGCGAGTGGACCTAAGAGATTTGTTTCCTCATCTTTGAACGCAAAGGGGACTGTGCTTTGAATATCCAACACACCTATGGTTTGCGTCCCGTATTTAAGGGGTAGCGCCATTTCGGATCGCGTTTTTGGCAGGTCGGGGTTATTAAAGAAAACTGCGTCTGAGCCGGCGTCTAGTGCAATGCGCGGGCGACCACCTTGAGAGACATAGCCAACAATGCCTGTCCCGCCAATTTTCAATTGGTGGCGGCGTTCAAGCATTCTTTGTCCGCCTTCACTGTTGGCGGCACGCAGTACCGCATATTCATGGTTTTCGTCGAGTAGAAAGATGCCGATGTGGTAAAAACCAAGTTTTTCACTAACGACTTGAGTAATACGATTTAGTAATTCCTGTAGTTGTTGGTCTACGTTTGAAGATATTTGCTGTGATATTTCAGAAATAATTTGTAAGCGGGTTGCGCGTTGGCGCATTTGCTCGTTGGCTTCACTAAGTTCACGAGTGCGTGAAATTACCCGGTCTTCCAGCGTTTTGTTTATTTCCTGAAGTTCTAAATTGCTTTTGATCTGTTCGCTTTTATTCTCAAGCGCAATTTTCAAAAGAGAGTTGTGTCTGCTAAAGATTGCAATAATGGCAGCCATCATTGTGGCAAAGAAGAACGAATTGAGGTAGATGTACTGCGCGTCTGTTGCGAATGGATTTGAAAGGATTCCGTTTATTTCAGCCGCTCCCGTCGCGGCAAATGTGATGATCATCAGGATTGCCAAAAATATTGGAGTACGTATATTTTTTCTGCTTTGTATATTGGCCAGGAGGAAAAGTCCTAAATTACCCATCCAGAGCAGGTCGTGTGTGCCTGATCCTTCGAAAATTGTAACAACACAAATTGAGAATGATGTGATTACAGGGAAAAGAACCAAATAATTATAGCGCGCTCGAAGCGCTTGATATAACGTAAAGAGCGCGACGCTATTGGTGATTAAAGATGCAATAAGGGTAATACGATTTTTGTAAACGAGAGCAGGAAGCAGTGTTGACAGTATTCCAAGCGCCAGCGTCACCAATATTTCGGCGCGCTGCCCTGGGTCTTCACCAGGCCGGTCTTGGAATAGATACTTGCGAAGGTTGTTGAATGTATTCATGTTATTCCCTGGTTTTCCTGCTCTTGCCATACACAGGTGGTTCTTCGCTACTTTTAGCCAATTTCTGTTCATTAAATTGATCTAACAATTGGAAGGTAACCGAAGCATTGCCAATTGCCTGCCCAAGTTCTTGTACGGTTTCCCGCAGAATTGCATCTGTTTGTGAAACAGACGTAATTCGCGCAGAAATATCTGAGATAAGCGATTCGCGAGCGGCGTGTTGTTGAGATTCCTTATAAAGACGAGCGCTTTCCAGCGCGCCGCTTAATTGGTCTGATAGCGCAATGGCCAGGTTTGTTTCGTCTTGTGTCCACGATTCTGAAATCTCTGATTTCTTCAGGCGGATGGCTCCAATCGTTTGACCGCGCACCCGAATTGGCATACTGATTGTGAGTCCATCACTGCCAATAATAAGGTCTCCAGTTTCGAATGCTTTGGCAAGGTTTGCCTCAAGGCTTTCAGAGTGAATTTGGATTGTGGTGGGGGGCGTGGCAAGAAATCCAACCCGTGGTTGATTGTGCAGGATTTTGCTCCATGCTTCCCGGCTTACTTCACCGTAGCCCATGCGCGCTGTTTCAAGCGCCTTTTCGGCCTCTGTAAATAAATTCGCGTTTCGAATTGCAATGGCGATCTGCTCTGCAAGAATTTGCAACGTGGAAATATCTTCTTCAGAAAAAGCCTGTGCTTCTGTACTTTGCACATCCAATGCGCCGAGCATTTGTCCGCCTACTATGAGCGGAAGGGCCATTTCAGAGTGCGTTTGTGGCAGGTCTGGGTTGTCAAAGTAAACAGCGTCTTTACCCACGTCCAACGCAATACGAGCCTTTGCATTTTGAGTGACGTATCCCACTATGCCTGTTTCGCCGACCTTTAGTTGGTGATTTTTTTCCAGCATACGGCGCCCGCCATCGCTGTTGGTGGCGCTTAATACCGCGTATTTTTTATATTCATCCAGTAAAAAGATGCCGACATGATAGTATCCGAAATTCTCATGGATAAGATAGGTGGTTTGTTGCAAGAGTTCAGAAAGATCGCGGAAGGATGTAACGGCTTTACCGACATCCGCAACAGCCTTTAGCAGGTTACTGCGGCGCTCAATTTCGCGTGTGCGTTCACCCACGCGTTTTTCAAGGTTATTAAATATGTCGCTTAACTGACGCGTCATACTGTTGAAGGCAATAGCCAGATTTGCAATCTCAGAGGGTCCGCTTTGGGTAACTCGTAAATCCATGTTGCCTTTTGCGACTTCATTTGCAACCTTTGAAAATTCAGTAAGCGTTCTTGCCGAAAACCGCGCGCCGAAGGAGCCGATGAGTCCAGCAAGAATTGCAATTCCTAAAATTATGCTATAGGTTTGAACTGCTAAAGTGTTGATGGGTTGATATGCCTCACTGCGTGGCAATTCGATCACTACCGCCCATTGAGGTGTGCCCAGAGGAACGTAGGTTCCAACAACTGTTGAGCCATTTAGTCCGGTATAAGTTTCGAGACCTGGTGTTACATCGGTTTCTAGAGTTGGATTTTTGACAAACTCGGACACTTCGCCGATTTGCGTTACGTTTTTACCATTTAAGACAATGGAAATGTCTTTGTAGGCGATTAGATTTCCCTTCTCATCCACTACGTATGCATAACCTGTGGTGCCTATTTCAAGTTGCTTAACCAATTCCCACATAAATGTTAAGTTGATTTCCGCCGCCAAAATACCTTGGACATCATTAAGCGTGTTTGTTAAAGGGATTGCGATCACAATTAAAGGTTCGCGATTGGTGGTGCCAATATAGACCGGACTGACGTAGCGTTTTTTTGATAAAACCAGAGATAACTCTTCTCCCTGTAAATGCTCGATAAATTTAGGCGATAATGTTGCAGATGAACGCGTCATTACTGCCAGTTGGTGTCCCTGTGTATCCAACAACGCAACCTGTTGGATGGCCGTATTAACGCCCAGCAACCTTTCCAGGGTATTTTTTTGTGCTGCAGGTGATGCATTGATCAGGTCGGAAAATTTAGATGCCATTTCAAGTGAGCTAAATTTTTCCAGAACAAAGTTACTAACAGTTTTTCCTGCGTCCCTTGCAATGATTTGCTGTTTGCTGGAGAGGGCAATCTGTTGGGTTCTTATATTCAACCCAATTTGTATAACGCTGGATATTAAAAGCGCAATTAGACTCACACCAAAATAAGTGAGTGTCAAGGTGGTTGTCAGGCTTAGAGTACGCTTGGGTCTATCGGTTTGAGTGCTCATAGTTTTATCTTGGGCTTAATGCAGTGATAGGGAATAGGTCTCTCAAAAATAGCAACCAATAACCCGGAATATCGAATAATTTCATCTGCTTTTTTCAACCTTTGTCGCTTTTTAATCGCAGTGAACTTGTATTTCTTCTGCCGGATGCATTATCTGTTTGCGGAGCGCCAATGCTGATCTCGGCTTCTTTTAGGTCGAAGACTCTGCGTAGTTCAGTTGTGGCTGTGCGCAACACTGATTCGATGTCAAGAGTTTCACGGACGCGGGTGGAGATGTTTGCAATGACCTGATCTCGCAATGCGTTTTTCTGCGTTTCATCCACAAGGCGGCTGTTTTCAAGCGCAAGAGCCACCTGATTTGCAACTTTTTCCACTAGAATGCGTTCACGCTCAGACCATTTGGCGGCGGAACCTTTTCTTTTTAATGTGATAGTGCCAATGGTTTGTCCATGAAGAATCAATGGAACGCGCAATCCATCCAGATTGTTCTGTTTATTACTTACAAAGAGTGGGCGTACTCCCGCCGGAGTATATTGATAGGCTGGTTTGTGACGGCTTGTGAATTTTGTCCATGTTTCGTGTGTTTGGACGGACGTGTTTACTTCCAATTGGCTTACCAAATTCTTTGTTTCATTTATCAGGCGGACATTGTCAACGGAAATAGCCACCAGATCGGCAAGCGTTTGTAATACTTCGGTGTCTTGTGTGCTGAAAGATCGCGGCTGGTCTGAGTGCATATCCAATATGCCAATTACATTGTTGCGAACAGTAAGGGGTAACATCATGCGCGAACGGGTGCGTGCAAAATTGACATCGCGAATAAAGTTTACATCATCGTCTGATGTTATATAGGGACGTTTATTTTCGACAACCTGGTTGATTAGGTTAAGTCTATCTGGTTCTATGCGAAAACCCTGCCCAACAAGTTGTTTTCCTGTAGCAGAAGATGCCGCTTGTAAGAATGCAGTTTTTTTGCGGTCATCCAATAGATATAGCCCTACATGATAGTATCCAAAATTGTCTGTAGTTAGTTTTGTCGTTGCATCCATCAACTCGGAAATATCCTGCATTTCTGCAATTGTTCTGGAGATTGCAGCAGATGAGCGCAACTGTCTAGCTCGTGTTTCCAATTCGTCTGTGCGTTCGTGTACCCTGTTTTCCAGTTGCGCGCGTTCGGTTGCAAGTGTCTTGAATGTGTTTTGCATATCCTGAACTACGTGCGCAAACTCTCCCTTAAATTGATTGATGGCGATAATGAGGATTACACTTACGACAGAAAAATTTATTATGTAGGAAACCCAATCAATCAGTGTGGTAACAGGTACGCTTGATTGGAATTGATAGATGCCAAATTGTTGTAACGCGGCAATTAATATAAATGTTGAAATACTGGTTAATAGGGCAACGATGTCAACGCGTTGATCAAATAACAAGGCTGACAGAATTGTAAATACTATAAAAAAAACATTTCCATCAAGCCATGGACCCCATGCCAGAATTGAGTTTACACCAACGGTAAAAACCATAAATAGCAAGGCAAAAGCGCGCACTGAATACTTTACTCGTACTATTGTGACTACGAGTAAAACGACATAAAGGGTGGGAAACAAAATCCGGTCGGTGAGTGTTGCTGTGGGGAATGAAGCTGAAATTACAGCAATGCCCAATACAGATGTAATACGTAAGATGGTTAGAATAAAGTTTTCGCGCCAGCCTTTGTAGTTAAGAGAGGATGGATCGAAATCTTCCTGTTTGGAGGGCTGTAAAAATAGGGGGTTGTTATTCATTATTACCGTCCATTGATACTTCAATATCAACTTCGGCGGCTTCGAGTGCGCGACCCAATTCGCGGACTGTTGTTTGCAGGATGCTATCTATGGTGGTTGATGCCCATATTTTTGAAGTGACCTCATTTGCCAGTCTTTCGCGCATGGCGATGGATTGACTTTCCTCTACGAGACGCGCATTTTCCAACGCGAGGGCGGCTTGTGCTGCAATTGATTCGATCAAGTTTTTCTGCTCGGGTGTCCATTCTTCCAAACTTGACATGTTAATCTGACCAATGATTTGGTCGCGCAAAGTAAGCGGGATTTCAATTTCTTCATTACCAGCCAGATCTCGATCCCCAAGCGTGTGCTCCAGTTTTTGATCAGCCGCTAGCGATAGCCATACCCCTTGCAGGTATTGTTGTTGAGTCGCGCTCATTTCATTGATGCTTTGTTGTGCTTCTGTGAACAGGCGGGAGTTTTCAAGCGCAATTGCTACTTGATTTGCCATGTTTTGATATGTATCTGCGTCCTGTTGCAGAAACATATTTTCTTTTGTTGAATGCATTTCCAATGCGCCAACGACTCGTTCGCCTATGGCGAGAGGCAACACAATTTGAGAGCGAGTGTATGGGAGCAGGGGATTGTCAAATACCACTGCGATTTGCGAACGGGTATATGGAAGCAGTGGGTTGTCAAGGCGGACATCATCAGGTCCGGCGCTTGAACTCATGTAGACTTGCTTTGTGCGTATGGCGGTTCCTATTGCGCTTTTTCCGTTGATATCCAAATGATGTTTGTTTTCAAGTAACACTTTTCCGGCATCCCCGGTGGCTACTTTTAGTTCAGCCCATCGTTCTGATATGTCCGTCAGAAATATCGCGGTGTAATAGCATTCAAACTCATCACCTATCAAATGCACGGCGCGTGTAAGCAATTCATCAGGATCGAGAACTGTTGTAATTGTGCGTCCGATTTCGTTTACGCGGCGTAATTGCAGAGTGCGTTCAACAACTATTTTTTCCAGGTTGTTGCGTTCGTCTTTGATCGTACTTAAGTTTGTGTCAATTTGTCTTTGCGCTTCAAGGAATGTTTTTTCGAGACTCTGAAATCCCAGGACGATAATTACTCCAAACATGATGGTCATGGCGCCGCCGCTTATCCAATCCTGGAGTACCGCGGGAGATGTGAGATCACTAAGTGGCAGGATCTTTTCACTCAACATAAGCCAGCCAACCACTATAATCGTCAAAGTATCTATAACGATTGCGATAATGCCAGACTTTGGAGAGAGTAATAAGGTGGCAAATATAATTAAACCTAAAAAGAAGAATGAGCTGTCGCCTAAAATGCCATATCTAAATAACTCGCTCATTCCAAGCGCGTAGATACCAAGCAGAAAAACACTTATGCGTACGGAATATGAAAAGCGAATGACAGTAACAATACCCGTCATTACATAGGATGCAATAAAGATAGCCTTAATAATCAGGCTTCCAACACTTTGTACGGCAGGAATTAAAACCAATACGCCCAGTACAAGTGACCCTATCAGAAGCGGCATTACAAATTGCTCGCGCCAGTTTTTATACAACTGGCGGGTTGCTTCTTCAGGATTGGAGAATGTAACGTTTTGGGAAGTGTTGCCTTCCATCATTTGGCGCCTTCCTGTTTTGCGTTGCTGGCAGGTTTAATTTGGATCTTTGCAAAGCGTGCTCCAGTGAGTCTTGTTAACTCATTCGCTGTTGCAGTCATAATGGATTGAATATCAGTTGATCTGCGTATTTTTGTAGTAACTTCGTAAATCAAGCGATCACGTTCTGCCTGTACGCGGATTTGCTCCAGCAGGCGTGCATTGGCAATAATGGCAGCAAGGCTTCCGCCAAGTGTGCCAAGCATTTCCTCATCATTTTCTGTGTACGCATCCACCAATTCGCTTTCTACGTTTAGCACGCCAAGTAATTCATTACGATAAACAAGCGGAATGGCTAATTCGGAGCGTGTGTTTGAGCTGACCATGATGTAACGCGGATCTTCGGTGACATTTCTCACTCGAAGCGGGCGTTTGTGCGCGGCTGCCCAGCCGGTAATTCCACTTCCGAGCGGAATTTCCACCTTGGCAATGTCTTCGGCGTAACCTGTAAACGCTTTTGTTTCAAGCGTATTTTTTTCCCGATTTGTCAGAAGGATGGAAACACGGTCGCCGCCCAACGTTACTTGAAGTCCATTTACTGCGCTTTCCAGCGCTTCTTCAAGCGTTGTTCCTGACGCTGCGGTTGTTGTGATGTGATGCAACAAACGGTGTTGAGATAGGTGTTCCTGCGTTTCTGAAAATAATTCTGTATTGACCACTGCAATTGCTATTTGGTCTGCAAGTATCTGTAAACTTCGCAGTTTGTCTTCTGTAAAAGCATAGGGGTGAACGCTTTGCACATCTATTTCACCTAAAATGCGCTCGCCAACTTTTAGCGGAAATGCCGCCTCTGAACGTGTATCGGGGAAAAGCGGATTAGCGTAGTAGGTGGCGTCTTTGGCTGTGTTATTCACAACAAGTTGTTCGCCTCGGCTGCTTACAAAACCGACAATGGATTTTGAGCCAATGCCAATCTTATAACCCGATCGTTTCATTTGCGCACCCGTGTCGCCGGTCGCTTCACGAATTACGGTGAATTCTGAAGGTAAGTCGTGCAGGAAAATAGACGCATGATAAAAGTCAAAACGCTCTCGGATAAAGTTGACCGCTTTCACCAAAAGTTCATCGAGATTAAGTGATCCGCTGATGTCGCGCGCAATTTCCGCCGCAGTTTCCAGTTGAATTGTTGTGCGCTGGCTTTCTTCGAGCAGGTGGGCATTGTGAATCACGCCGGCGACCTGTCCTGTAATGGCAATGAAGAATTTGAGATCATCTTCATCAAAGGCATATTCATTATTTGTATCTTGAATGATCAATGCGCCAATGGGCTTGTTTTGGACAAGCATGGGCGCGCCCATCCATGAACGCGCTGGTTTTCCAACAATTTTTGCCCCAAGTTCCGCGGCTCTTCGTTCCGTGTCCTCCACCAACATCAGTGGTTGACGTGTCCGTAGCAAAATGGATGTTAAACCTTCTCCCAATGGGAAGGATTCTATTGCGGATATTTTTTCGTCTTCGTAGTTGAATGGAATGCTGATGGTGTTGCTTTTTTCATCATAGATCGCAACGATCATGTTGTAGTTGCCAATACTTTGACTTATTTTGTCGTGCAGGGCAGTAAAGAATATTCGCTGATCTGAAGATGTTGAAATTGCTTCGGTAATGGATGCCAGCGCTTCTGCATCACGCAGATGCTTTTTAGTTTGCTGTATTGCGTCTGCTTTTTCCATTGTAATTGACATCAAATCTGCAAGATTGATGTATGGTTGCGCTATGGAATTTGATAGAGTTTGCTTTCGCCCGCCAATCATAAGGATTGCAGCCAGTTCCCCGTTTTTTCTTATCGGTAAATAGGCGGCGTTGTCAAACGTAAATTCCTGCATCATCTCTTTGATCGTGTTTGGTATGTCTTCGCTATTTAATGATGCAAAAGTTTCTCCGCCAAGAAGGTAGTTTTCGATCTCTTCTGTAGTAGATTCATTGAATTGAGGAAGTGCAACGCCCGACTCTGTATTCTCTCTTGCTGTGTCGGTAGATGAGAACACGGTCAGTGTTTTGTTTTGTTTATAAAAAAGGACAATCGGATAGGGCGCTTCTTTGAGAATCTGACTGCTGATTTCAAGTATATCTTGTTCGGTATTTGCTTCTGCAATCAACCTGCTTGAACGGTAAAGGCGCGCAAGTTCTTCAAAGTTGACCTGACTTGTCTCTGTTAGCCCAACTGTTTGAATGGCTGTTGCGATTTGGCTTGCCAGGGTTTGCAGCATAATGACAGTTTCAGGGCTGAATCCGTCGGCTTCTGTGCTTTGCACATCCAACACGCCTAAAACCAGGTTGCCAATTGAAATTGGCACGGTGGCTTCGGATCGTGTTTCTGGGAACATTTCATTCTTCAAATCAAGCGGGTCTTCCTGCGCCTCAGATGCAATACGCATCTGATTATTCGCGCTGACCCACCCGATGATGGATGTTGAATTTACTTCCAGTCTACGGTTCTTTTTGGAAAGGTCGTTTGTGGCTGATCCAAATCCGGTTTTGAATTCAACATGCTTTCCGCCGCGGTCAATTAAGAAAATGCTTGCCTGGTAGAATCCAAATTGTTGGACAAGCAGTTCGACTGTTTTATTGAATGTTTCGTTCAGGTCTGAAAATGTGGTTATATTTTGCGCCACCTCTGCCGTGGCGCGAATTTGACGTTCGCCTTCTTCCACCTTTTGCTCAAGCGAACGATATACTTTGCCTAATTCATCGGCCATTTGGTTGAATGAACTGGCTAATACTCCAACTTCGTCACTGCCTGATACCTCGGCGCGGCGGCTCCAATCCCCGTCTGCGAAACTGTGTGTTATGTCTGAAAGCGAGCGCAATGGTTTGATCACCCGATTAATGCCAATGATCATAACCAATCCCGTTGCCAGTAACGCCCCTAAAACGAGCAGAATTGTGAATGGAATTAGACTTGCAACCTGACCGTAAACGTTGATTGCTTTGACTTCAAGCACAACCCCAGTCTGTATTCTGGGAAACCATTGAAGTTGTGCCAGCGCAGGCTCGCCACTTTGCGCAGTAACATTCAATGATTTAGGTTGCGAAATTTCCTGCTTCATTAATTCTGAGAATATCGAATTAATTTTATTTTGCGAAGTTGATTCTATAAGTGCAAATTTACCAGTCTTGGGATCGCTATAAATTAAACGTTGATCTGATAAGGCAAAGTAAGTAGTTGCCAGCGGCGATAACCCGCTTAATGGTTGGGTCAGTTTTTGCAGGTTTTTCTTCTCTGTAATTCCCACAATTGATCCGAGTACAGAGCCGCGCTCGGTTTTGTATTCCTGTGCCGTAATGAGAATAAACTCATTTTCGTATAAGGGCGAAAGACCATAAAGCGCAATGGAATGGCGCTCCTTTAGTTTTTGCTCAAAAATCAGAGGGTCAAGCGTTATCCCCTCCCAGCTTGAGTTGCTTGCAATTTTTATATTCCCGCTTTGATCAACTAAGAGAAACTGATCAAAAGAGGGCGCATCTTCCTGTCCATTCAGATTCTTGAATTCCTTAAGCATACCATCGCGAATTTCACGGTATTCTTTGCTTTGCGGGTTTGCGTGGAGCGCAAGTTCCGTTAAGATTGTAAAGTCACTGCTGTCAAGCAAGTGAGCAAGTTGAGTTTCTTTATTAGCCACTTCCTGATCAATGATCTTGATTTGAGTTGTCAGCAGGCTTTGAGACTGAGTGCTCGCCTGTTCCTGCAAAAGCGCGCGTGCGCGAAAATAAGCCACTCCTGCCATTAAGGCGAGAGGAATGAAAGTAAAGATTAAGAGCGTTCGTACAAGAGTTCCCGCCAGACTGCCCTTAAGTCTTTTTTGTTTGGAGTCATGGTTGGGCGTCGCTTGAGTCGTTGTCATTGATTGGTTAACTATATTCCCAGACCGGCTCTCCACTTAATATGCGGCGGATTTGGTCGGGGAAGCGGTCAGGATCAAGGGGCTTGCCGAGAAAGCCGTCAAAGCCAGAGTCTTTTGCTTTTTTCATTTGCTCAAGGCTGGCTTCTGCCGTTACAGCAATGATCGGCACTGTTTTGAATCGTTCCGATGCGCGGATTTTTTTTAATGCGCCATAACCATCTTCATACGGCAGTCGAATATCCATCAAGATAAGATCAAGGCGGGGCAGGGTATCTGCGTATTCCACAACCTCATAGCCTGATGTCTTCCACTCACAATGAATTCCCAGATAACCAAGCATGCGTGCAATCAGCACAAAGTTGGAAACATTATCTTCAACAACCAATACAGCCGCATCCTTTGGAATATTTGGTTTGCGGATGGGTTGTGTATCAGATATGGCAGTTGTTTGGTCAGACATTATTGCTCCTTATAATGAATCGCTCAATCTGCTGCGAAAGCGTGTCAATATCAATGGGTTTTTGAATATAACCATCGCATCCCGCCCCCAGCGATTTTTCGCGATCGCCGCGCATTACATTTGCAGTAACCGCAACGATGGGGATTTTTGAAAATTTGCTAATTGCTTTTATCTTGGCAGTGAGTGTATACCCGTCCATATCGGGCATATTAATATCCATCAACACTAAATCAATGTTGCCGCCTTCAAGTTTTTCCAACGCTTGGCTTGCGTTGACAGCTTCAACAATAGCATAATCTTCTGCTTCCAATACCCTGCGAATTAAACTTCTATTGTCTGGATTATCTTCCACGTAAAGAATGATGCCTTTTTTAACTTCTAGCGTCATATGAGTTATCTCCGAATTGAATTCTACTGTAAGATAAAAAACGCCTACATAACAGCAACCTTACAAATAAGAACAAAAAGCCGAGGTAGGCAATTCCTCGACTTGAGTTTGAGCGGGTGATGGGACTCGAACCCACGATATCTTGCTTGGGAAGCAAGCGTTCTACCACTGAACTACACCCGCTTGCGGGAACAGCGTGGATTATACGCTAGATGGAAAAGGCATGTCAAGCATGATGAAAATCACGCTTCATTTCCAACCCGTTTACTGATTGCGTTTCAATAGCATGTTCGCCAACTCTAACATTGCTTCGCCTGCTGCGCCGCGTGGATTGGACTCACTCAGGTATTTCAGCGCTGTTTGCGTTTCCTTCTCAGACAATTCCTCGGCATAACTTCTGCCGCCTTCATCTTCAAGTTGAGCGGCAACTGCTTTTACTTCGTTGGCTGTGATCGGTCCCTGCTTCCATCTATCAGCAAATTTACCCTGCCTGCCAAGCGCATACAGCACGGGCAGTGAATTTTTCCCCTCGACCAAATCACTGGCTGTGGATTTTCCCGTCACTGTTTCATCGCCCCAGATGCCAAGAATGTCATCCTGCACTTGAAACGCAAGCCCCAGATGATAGCCAAATTGACGATAGGCTTCCTGCTCCGTCTCTCCTGCATTTCCAAGCAAGGCGCCGATGTGCGTACATGCAGAAAGCAGGGCTGAGGTTTTCCCGCCGACCATGGGCCAGTAATCTTCAAGACTGAGATCGGTGCGCTCTTCGTAGGACATATCCAGGTACTGTCCACAGGTTAATTCAAGGCAGGTATCATGCAAAATGGTGGCAGTCCGTGCCACAGTTGAGGCAGGATGCGCTTTGATTAAATCCATGACCGCCCGATTGGCGATGACAAACATCGCATCTCCAACATTGATCGCCATCGGCACGCCCCATTTTGTCCACACGGTGGGTCTTCCTCGGCGTTTGTCCGAATTATCCTGCACATCATCATGTACAAGGCTAAAGTTATGCACCAATTCCACCGCCGCCGCGGCAGGCAGTGAAGTTTGCCAATCTGCTCCCAGCGACGCAGTTGCCAGCAGCACAATCAGCGGACGAATCCGTTTGCCTGTGGCTTCCCGTCCCGCGCCTTCGCCCGTCCAGCCCATGTGGTAGGTGAGCATCTCATGAAAGTGACGTGTCCTATCAGCGTTGAGACGCGCAACCTGAGATTGAAGTTCTTTTTCGATAGCCGGCAGCATCACTTCAATATGTTGTTTTAGGTTCATGTTCTTCCTTTTTGATAAGCATCCCGAAGGTTCGTAAAACGCGGTAAATTTACAACCTTCAGGATGTTGACTACAATAACTGACGAATTTTCAACTCATTCTCTAAATGTTCAGGAGAAATAAAATGCACCGTGTCGAAGCCCATTTTTCTGGCGGTGATGATGTTGGGTTCAGAGTCGTCAATGAACAGGCATTGGCTGGCTGGTTTGCCAATTTTTTGCAGGCATAATTCAAATATCTCAGGCTCTGGTTTGATCAACTTTACTTCGCCTGAAATGATGATCTCATCAAACAAGTTTAGAAACTCAAATTCGTGGCGGACAACTGCAAATGTTTCTGCTGACCAATTGCTTAAGCCGTATAGCGGAATATTTTTTTCCTTAAGCATCTGTAGAAGTTTAATAGTGCCTTCGATTCCACCGGTGACCGATTCTTTGAAATATTCATAGTAAGCGCTGATTAAGTGCGCGTGGTGCGGAAATTCTTGTGAAAGTTCTGCAATGGCTTCGGAGAACGGGCGTCCTTTATCCTGTTGCGCGTTCCATTCCATAAAACTGATCTCTGCCAGAAAATCTTCCATTGCCTGGGGCTGCTCTGGAAAAAAACGGGAATATAGGTTGCGCGGATTCCAGCCAATTAGCACGCCACCAAAATCAAAAATAACTGCTTGTATTTGTTCTGTCATTGTTTTTCCTTTAATCTCCAAACTTCAAATCCTGCATAGCCTGTTGAACCAAGTTTTGCAAATTGTTTCTCTGTCCATTTTGAGAACATGCCCGCGTTTGAGTCTGCGGGGTCGTACAGCAAGGCTTCGTTGATCACAAATCCCTGTTGTGTGTTGTAGTTGTTGACCGAATACGCGCGCCCCAGCCTGTCTACTCGATTGACGATAAGCATGTGTTCAAAATTTCCGCCTGTGCCAGAATAGATGTAAATGAAATCTCCAGGCATAAGTGGATTTGCCGTCCAATCGAACTGGTCTATTCTAACTTTATATCTTGTATCTGAATATTTTTCCTGAGGGAATACAGATGCAATCAACTTACGGTCTTTTCCAAGGTCGGGGTTGATGAGAAAAAAATCATGCGCCACAAGATCCGCGCTCAATAGTCCGGCTTTTTGCAGAATTGCAATTGACAAAGGTCCGCAAGTGGTGCTTGGGTCTGAAAAGCGGAGTTGATTGATCATCACCGATATTTGTTTGCTTTGTTCGTATGTCGGCGCGATAAAAGAGAGGGATGCTTCGTACAGTTTGATCTGTTGCTCTTGTGTGAGCGGTCCCACAAAGGAAATTTCTCCATTTGCAACCTTCATTTCACTTGCAGTTAATGTGGCTGTTGGCGAAGGGAGTGGGGTTTGCGTAAACGTGAGTGTTGGGATGACCGTGGCGGTTGTTGTTGCTGTTATTGTAAATGTGGCTGTGGATATAGTCTGAATGGTTGGTGTAATGGCTGCGCTGGGCGTACTTCGAACACCAAACAATGAATTTTCCTTGTTTGTATTAAATCGAGGCGCGATAAAGTAGCTCACAAAAAAAAGACTGGCCACCAGTGCGCCAATCCCAAACCCATAGCCGAGATATTTTATATCTGTAGATCGCATGGGGCATATTTTAGCCGATAAGATGGGGAATAGGAGAAGAAAAAATTGATGTGATCACAGGGAAGAGTCTCTAAAACATCCACGGGTATCATCTCAATACTTCAGGGTAAATAGGTGACTGTCACCTATTCTCGTATTTTTGAGAAGGTACATCCACGGGCGTTATGTTCTCTGTGCTGAGTGGTTTTCGCTGCCTATTTTTTGACATTTCGATCTTGTGCGATAGGGCAATATCGCATGGTATAACTATGCGTTTTATTATGTGCGATGCATAAATTTACCTTAGAGGAAAAAATTGACAGACTCATCTAAACTTTCTTCCGTTTTACAAACCTACACGCGCAGTTTTGCGCCGCTCAAGAATCGAAATTTACGTATTTACCTTGGCGGGCAAGCCATCTCTCTGCTTGGCACATGGATGCAAGCCACCGCCCAAAGTTGGGTGGTCTGGGAATTAACACACGCCGAAAGTTCGCTCGGAATTGTGGTTATGCTCAACACCCTGCCGCTTTTTCTCTTGGCTCCGTGGGCAGGTTCCATTGCCGACCGCTTTAACCGCCGTGCCATTTTGCTCATTACACAAAGCATTGCCATGATTCTTGCTTTCACATTGGCGTTTCTTATTCAAACAGGCCTTGTACAAATTTGGCATATCTATTTATTTTCGCTAATTTTGGGCATTGTTAATACGCTTGATTTTCCCGCGCAACAAACTTTCATTGGTGATCTCTCTGGAATGGGGCAGGTACGCCAGGCGATCACACTCAATATTATGGGGTTGCAAGTAGCGCGAATGTTAGGTCCCGCCATTGCGGGTGTCGCGCTTAAATTGGTTGGTTCTGCCGCTGCATTTTGGATCAACGGCGCAAGTTTCTTTGTTGTGTTGATCAGCCTGTTGCTGGTGCGTTCACACCAAGCCGAAAGCAAGCATCCCAACGGGCGCGGTCAATTCCGCGAGACGTTGCAATTTATCCGCTCCCAGCCGCGCATGATCGATTTGATGATCTTCGCCACGCTGGTCACCTTCTTCGGCTTGGCGGTTTTTAATATCCTGCCCTCGGTGGCGGATCATGTCCTTAATGGGGATTCTCAAACCTTCGGGCTTTTACTCGGATCGTCGGGAGCGGGCGCGTTGATCTCCACCCTGATTCTGCTTCCGCTTTCTCAGGCATCAAAACGCGTTGGGCAAATTGTGATTGGTGCTGCGGCATGGATGGGTATGTTTTTTCTGCTATTGTCGCAATCTACATGGCTGCCTCTTTCGATGGTTGCGATATTTTGCGCCAGCCTTGGCGCTCCGCTGGTGATGACAACCGGCTTGGGCGTTCTGCAAATGCTTGCACCCACAGATATGCGGGCGCGCATTATTAGCCTTTTCACCATGCTTACTTTTGGTATGCAGCCACTGGCTTCGCTTGCCATTGGTTATAGCGCGGAACTTATTAACACGCGCGCGGCGATATTGATCAATGCCGTCTGTTTACTTACTGGCGCATTGCTCATGCTCTTCTTTCGTCATGGGTTGCGCCAGTGGGAATTGCACCCCGTCGTCCATTCGCCGGTCATGTCGAAAGCCGATTGATTTTCAAAAGGTAAATCAGCAATTTTCATTGGGAAAAAGCACTTCACATAAAACATCCGAAGTCTCGAAGACTTCGGATGTTTTACTTACCCAGTAGTCTGTGGGTAATATTTTTTCATGCTGGGAGTTGCTCAGGGTAAATACACATTATTGGCTTTTGGTGTATCATCGCCCAGAAACATAATGGACTGAGTAAATCGTCGAAAATAATTTTACAAACCATCCCGGTTCTTTCCGGGGAGTGGCTCCCGAAAGACGAATGTGAGTCTAAAAAGTTTCAACGGTTAACCCAAGATAAAACTTCCTGAATCGAGGCAAAAATGTCATCCGCAGACAAATACATTCTCGCAATTGATCTGGGCACATCAGGACCGAAAGTTGCATTATTCTCCACGAAAGGAGAATTGGTTGGCAGTGAGTTTGAGGAAACGAAGGTTATACTTTTTCCCGATGGGGGGGCGGAACAATCGCCAGATGAATGGTGGAGTGCAATCCAAGCGGCGAGTAAACGCCTGCTCGCCAAAGGGTTGATTTCCAATGATGACATTGTTGCAATTGCATCCACTGCCCAGTGGTCTGGTACTGTACCTGTGGATCAAGATGGCAATGCTTTGGGCAATGCCATCAATTGGATGGATTCCCGTGGAGCGTCCTACATTCACAAAATGGTTGACGGACCTTTCAAGATTGAGGGATACGCGCTGGCAAAACTTCTCAAATGGATTCAACTGACAGGTGGGATTCCGGGCAATTCAGGCAAAGACCCAATTGCTCATATTTTATATCTCAAGCATATTCACCCCGATATTTATCAACGCGCCTACAAATTTCTTGAGCCGATAGATTACATTGGGCTGCGCTTGACAGGTCAGTTTGCCGCTTCATTTAATTCCATAACCCTGAATTGGGTAACTGATAATCGAAATATTGAAAATGTTACCTACCACGATGGATTGATCAAACTCTCGACCATAGACCGCGCAAAACTGCCTGACCTGAAACCTGCGAATGCGATCCTGGGATTTTTGCGCCCCGACATTGCTCGTGATTGGGGTTTGCGCGAAGATGTTCAGGTGTTGATGGGCTCTCCGGATGTCCACTCCGCCGCTGTCGGGTCGGGAGCGGTGCGTGATTATGAACCCCATCTATATATTGGCACATCCGGCTGGTTAATCTGTCATGTCCCATTCAAAAAGACCGATCTTTTCCATAACTTGGCTGCTCTGCCTTCAGCAATACCAGGGCGATACCTGCTGACTAATGAGCAGGAATCTGCCGGGGGCTGCTTGCAATATTTGCGTAATAACATTCTTTTTCCACAAGACGAATTATCCATAGGCAAGAGACCCGAAAACGCCTATCAATTATTGGATCAAATGGCTGAGCGGACTCCCGCAGGCAGTGGCAAACTGATCTTCACTCCCTGGCTTTATGGAGAGCGCACGCCCGTTGACGATCACCTTGTGCGCGGCGGATTCTATAATCAATCACTTAGTACAACCCGCGCTGATATGGTGCGCGCTGTTTTTGAGGGCGTGGCGTATAACTCGCGCTGGCTATTAAAATATGTTGAGCAATTTAACAAACGGCGCGTTGAATCCATCAACATTGTTGGCGGTGGCGCGAAGTCAAATATCTGGTGCCAAATTCATGCGGATGTGTTGAACCGTCCCATTCGGCAGGTGCAAGACCCAATTGAGGCAAATGTGCGCGGCGCGGCTCTACTCGCCTCTGCTGGTTTAGGATATTTGAAATATGACGAAATTGGCACGCATGTGAAAATTGCAAATACTTATATGCCCAACCCCGACCATCGCAAAATTTACGACGAACTGTTTAACGAATTCATTGCGATCTATGAGAACAACCGCAAAATATACGCGCGGCTAAATCGTCAACACTAAAATTGGAGAGCAGTCATGAGTTGGAAAGATACGGTTTTTAATCTGGTGGGTAAACTCAATCCGCGTTTTTTGGCATTTGCTGAAAAACAAATGAAAAATATTCCAGGTGTCAGCCAAAAGATTGAAGGCGAGTACGCTGAAATCATGGTCGAACTGGAAAAATCGGTTAAGCCTTACAAAAACACATTTGATTCCTTTACCCAAATTCCGTCCGTTGGACGCGCTCATGCCGATATTCTGCGCGACATGGAATCCATGCGCGCGCTCGAAGAATCACATTGGAAGGAAGGTTTTATCTCAGGCGCGGTGTATCACGGCGATCAGGAACATATTGATTTTCTAAATCAAGTGTATGCCATCAACTCGCAGAGCA
The DNA here is from genome assembly GCA_020049345.1 of Anaerolinea sp. GTDB lineage: Bacteria > Chloroflexota > Anaerolineae > Anaerolineales > Villigracilaceae > Villigracilis. The sequence continues at coordinate 9,001 of JAIFKY010000120.1, read as the reverse complement.
ACCCGCTCCATGCAGATGTTTGGCCTAGCGCAAACAAGTTCGAGGCTGAGATTGTGGCGATGACCGCAAACATGCTTGGCGGGGACGGGCAGGATGTTTGTGGGACGCTCTCTTCTGGCGGCACCGAAAGCATTTTGCTTGCGATGAAAACCTATCGCGATCAAGCGCTGGCTGAGAGAGGGATCACCAACCCTGAAATGATCGCACCTGTTACAGCGCACGCCGCATTCGATAAAGCCAGCCAATACTTTAATATCAAAATGGTACACATCCCAGTGGATGAAAATTTCCGCGCAGATGTGAACGCCGCGAAAAAGGCAATCACAGCCAATACGATTGTGATTGTTGGTTCAGCGCCGTCCTTTCCGCATGGCGCCATTGACCCCATTGCAGAACTCTCTGAACTCGCCCGCGAGCACAACATCGGCTTTCATACCGATGCCTGTCTTGGCGGGTTTGTCCTGCCGTGGGCTGAGAAGTTGGGCTATCCAGTGCCGTCGTTTGATTTCCGCTTGCCGGGCGTTACATCCATGTCGGCGGATACGCATAAATATGGCTACGCCGCAAAAGGCACATCGGTTGTGTTATATCGCGGCCAGCAGTTGCGGCATTTTCAATATTACACAAGCACCGAATGGCCCGGCGGGTTGTATTTTTCGCCCACTTTTGCGGGAAGCCGACCAGGCGCATTAAGCGCGGCTTGCTGGGCCGCAATGACTTCCATTGGAGCAGAAGGCTATCTATCAGCGACGAAAAAAATCCTTGAAACAGCCGCAGCCATCAAGCGGGGTGTGAACGAAATTCCCGAATTGCATGTTCTCGGTGATCCGCTTTTTGTTGTCGCATTCGCATCAGAATCAATCAATGTTTATAAAGTGTTGGATTACATGGCGCATAAAAAATGGAGTTTGAATGGTTTGCATAAGCCAACGTGTGTCCATTTATGCGTCACCTTGCGCCACACACAGCCTGGAGTTGCTGAGCGCTTTCTTGCAGACTTGCGCGAGGCAGTTGATCATGTCAAGGCGCACCCCGAAGAGAAAGGGACGATGGCTCCAGTTTATGGCATGGCGGCAACTGTTCCTTTGCGCGGCATGGTCAGTGACTTGCTCAAAAAATACCTGGATGTGATCTTCAAAGCCTAACTCGGACAAGCCGAAAGATATTTAACCACGGAGAACACGGAGATCACTGAGAAAATTATTTAAAAACCTCCGTGCGCTCTGTGTTCTCTGTGGTAAAGATTTTCTTGCTTTTCGCGCAGCGGCAAGGATTTAGCTTCCAGCCTCACTAAGTAATATCAGTAATATTAAAGGTGTGATTATTGATTTCTTGACACATTCTGTTTGCAATTGTAAAATCTTTTGGTTTCAATTTTTTTAAAACGCTTCATATTATTTATTGCGCAGGTTTAATTATCGGTATATTCCGATGGTTTTAGTCTGCTTGCATGCAGGTTGCGTTGTAAAAAATCTCAAATTTTTGTTCGGAGGTAATATGGATATTCTTTGGTTAGGCACTCGTCATGGTCTAAATGACTTTGAACAGGTTGCCATTGTGATGGTTTTGGTTGCAGCATTTATCAGCCTGCTGTATGCCTGGTGGTTGCGTAGCACGGTGCTCAAGAAGGACAAAGGCACCGAAAAAATGCAGGAAGTTTGGAACGCGATCCGTATTGGCGCAGATTCTTATCTTAGCCAGCAGCTTAAGACAATTTTGCCGTTGATTGGCGTTTTGACGGTGGTCATGTTCTTGAGCGTTTACGTTGTTCCACCAAGTCTTGAAGCCCGCGAAGAGTTTAAGGCTTTTGGCGATTCAGGCATTACATTTATCATCGCGGTTGGACGCACCATTGCTTTTATCATGGGTGCGTCTTTTTCATTAATCGTCGGTCAATGGGGCATGCGTATGGCTGTGCAAGCCAATGTGCGCGTTGCTTCTGCCTCCCGCCGTGGATTTAATGAAGCCCTTTCCATTGCTTACTACGCAGGCACATACACCGGTATGCTTACCGATGGTTTAGGCTTGCTGGGCGGTACTATCATCTTTATCATTTTTGGTAAAGCCGCCCCGGATGCTTTGCTTGGCTTTGGCTTTGGCGGTACCCTGCTGGCGCTCTTTATGCGTGTGGGTGGTGGTATTTATACCAAGGCTGCTGATGTGGGCGCCGACCTCGTCGGTAAGGTCGAAAAAGATATTCCTGAAGATGATCCTCGCAATGCTGCGGTTATCGCCGATCTCGTGGGCGACAACGTGGGCGACTGCGCTGGTATGGCCGCCGATATCTTTGAGTCCTACGAAGTTACGATTGTTTCTGGTTTGATCCTCGGTCTTGCTTTGGTCGCCGCTACCGGTGATTTGAAATGGATTGTGTACCCCCTCATCATTCGCGCGGTGGGCGTTATTTCCTCCATCATTGGTACGTTTACTGTGCCGATCTGGGAGAGTGTCAACCTGCCATTTTTGGGTCGTGCTCATGACGCCGAAGAGTCGATGTTCCGCTCTTACGAAGTTTCGAGCATTTTCACCATCATCGTTTCCATCTTCCTGGCTCAATCCTATGCTCACGATTGGCGTCTCGCAGCTTTAACGGCTGTTGGTGTGGGTTTGGCGGTGGCTTTCAATCCGCTCACCTCATACTTCACCTCCACCAAGAAGCCTCCGGTCAAGGAAATTGTGGCATCCACGAAAACTGGACCCGCCACAACCATTCTTTCCGGTCTTTCCGTCGGTATGGAATCAAGTGTTTGGGCGCTGTTGGTGATTGCCATTAGTTTCATTATCGGCATCTTGCTGTACAGCAGTGATGGTCCGCAGTACGTGCTTTACGCCATCGCCATGATCGGTATTGGTATGCTCAGCCACACCGGTAATAACGTTGCCATGGATTCTTACGGACCCATTTCTGACAATGCAAATGGTATTGGCGAAATGGCCTGGCAAAACATGGAAGATGAAACCACATTGAAAGCCCGCCAGATCATGGCTGACTTGGATGCGGTTGGAAATACGACCAAAGCCATCACCAAGGGTGTTGCGATTGCGTCGGCTGTTATTGCTGCCGTCTCACTGTTCGCTTCCTACATCACCGATGTTGGACGCGTGCAGACCCAATTGGGAATTGCTGTGATGGATTCGATCCGCGTTTCAGATACGCGTGTGTTCGTGGGTCTTTTGCTCGGAGGCGCGCTGCCTTGGCTGTTCTCCTCGCTTTCCATTCGTGCTGTTACCCGCGCGGCTGGTCAGATTGTTGAAGAAGTACGCCGTCAGTTTAGACTTCCGGGTATTATGGAAGGCACCAAGACGCCTGACTACGCTCGTGTTGTGGGTATCTCCACTGCTTCAGCGCAAAAGGAACTTATTCCGCTGGCGACTATTGCCGTGTTGATGCCGTTGATTGTGGGTCTGGTGCTTCAAGTAGAGGCTCTAGGCGGCTTCCTGGTTGGCATCATTCTCTCTGGACAATTGCTGGCAGTATTTTTGTCCAACGCCGGTGGCGCATGGGATAATGCCAAGAAATCCATTGAAGACGAACCGCGCAACCTGAAAGAGAACACCGGTAAGGGTTCCGAGCGCCATAAGGCGGGCGTGGTAGGTGATACAGTCGGCGATCCGATGAAGGATACCGCTGGTCCTGCCTTGAACCCGATGATTAAGGTCGCCAATCTGGTTTCCCTGTTGGCTGCGCCAATCATCGTTAAGTATCCGATGATACAGACAAATGGCTCGATCAACTTTGTTGTGGTTTTCGTGGCGTTGGGTTTGCTTGCCGCTACCATTTGGGCTATTTCTCGCTCCAAGGCTCCAGTCAAAGAACTCGCATAAATTTTGAAATGTAAAAAAAGAGCCTGTCGCAAAGACAGGCTCTTTTTCATTTAACGATGCAACATTTTTTGATATATTCTTTTGTTAGCAAATTCTCGGTAACATCTCGCCAGCCAGCATATCCACGAAGCAAATTCTCGGTAACATCTCGCCAGCCAGCATATCCACGATGCGGGTACTGCCCAGTGCGGTCTTGAGCAACACGCGCGATTTTGGCTCGGCGGTGATTTCGCCGATAATGACCGCGCCCTCGCCGTAGCGCGTTTGTTTCATTGCCGACAAAACTTTCTCTGCGTCTTCTTTGGCGACGATGGCGACCAGTTTGCCTTCGTTGGCAACGTACAACGCGTCGAAGCCGAGCATCTCACACGCCGCGTTGACTTCCGCATGAACGGGAATGGACTGCTCTTCAAGCGAAATCCCGACATTGGATTGTACAGCAATTTCATTCAACGTCGTTGCCAATCCGCCACGGGTGGGGTCGCGCAAAACGTGGACATTGTTGCTGGCATCGAGCATGGCGTCAATCAAATGGTTGAGCGGAGCCACATCACTTTGAATCGTGGATTCAAATCCTAACTCGCCGCGCGCGCCCAAAACCGCAATGCCGTGGTCTCCAATTGAGCCAGACAGGATCACGACGTCGCCAACTTTGGCTTGCGCCCCGCCGATGTTGACTCCCTCGCGCACCACACCCACACCTGCGGTGGTGATGTACAGCCCGTCCGCTTTTCCTTTTTGAACAACTTTGGTGTCGCCCGCCACAATTTGCACGCCCGCTTCATCAGCGGCGGCTTTCATCGAAGCAACCACCAGTTTGAGCGTTTCCATCGGCAGACCTTCTTCAAGAATAAATCCCGCTGTCAGGTAGAGCGGCTTCGCGCCGAGCATTGCCACATCATTGACCGTGCCGCAGACCGCCAGTTTGCCAATATCTCCGCCAGGGAAGAACAGCGGAAAGACCACATGCGCGTCGGTGCTGATGGAAAGTTTTGCGTGCAGGCTGGATTCAAGTTGCGCCGCGTCATCGCCCGCGCGCAAGGCAGGGTTGTCAAACGCGGACATGAACGCCTTTTGAATCAACTGGTGACTCATGCGTCCGCCCGCGCCGTGTCCCATTACAATTTGTTCGCCATGCGGCAACGGCGGAGCGCAGACCGCGCCTTCGATGTTGATTGTTTCGTCAGTCATAAAACCTCTTGGGGGAAAACAGGTGATAAGGTAATTGGGTGATTAGGAATCAGGGGTTCCCTAATTACCTAATCCCTATTTCCCAATTACCTATCTCCCGTATTTGTAGTACGCCGCGCACGCGCCTTCCGATGAAACCATCGTCGCGCCGAGCGGATTTTCGGTGGTGCATTCTTTTCCAAAGGCAGGGCAGTCGTGCGGCTTTTTTAAGCCCTGCAAAATTTGCCCCGCGATACACAGCGATGATTCCTGGGTGTGGATGTCGCCAACGTTGAATCGTTTCTCGGCGTTGAACGGGTCAAACTCAGGGCGTAGGCACCAGCCGCTCATAGGGATCATGCCAATGCCGCGCCAGGTGCGGTCACATTCCATGAATACTTTGTTGATTGCCGCCTGCGCAGGTTTCAAACCATCAAAAGTCACAGCCCGCTGATAGGCGTTGGCAATTTCAATTTTGCCCGCTTCGAGCAGTTGCACGGTTGTCAAAATTCCCTGCACAATGTCGAGCGGTTCAAAACCTGTCACGACCATTGGGATTTGGAATTCCTCGACCAGCGGCGGATATTCGTGATAGCCCATCACCGCGTTGACATGCCCTGCCAACAGAAATCCCTGCACGCGATTATGCGGCGAACCTAAAATCGCTTTCATGGCAGGCGGCACGCGGACATGCGATACCAGCGCAGAGAAATTCGTCAGCCCAAGGCGTTGCGCGTGAATCACGCTCATCACATTTGGCGGCGCGGTGGTTTCAAATCCAATTGCAAAAAAGACAACCTGCTTGTCTGGATTTTTTTGCGCCAGCGCAACCGCATCCAGCGGAGAATAAACCACGCGCACATCCCCGCCCTGCGCTTTCACGGAAAATAAATCGCGACCAGAGCCAGGCACGCGCAGCATATCGCCATACGAGCAGAAAATTACATTCGGTTGCGAGGCAATCGCCAGCGCCTTGTCAATCAACTCCAGCGGAGTGACGCACACGGGACAGCCAGGTCCATGCACCAATTCAATTTCAGGCGGCAGCAACTGGTCAATGCCGTGACGCACAATTGCGTGAGTTTGCCCGCCGCAGATTTCCATCAACGTCCACGGGCGCGTCACGGTACGACGGATTTCTTCAATTACGCCCTTCACCAACGGGGCGTTGCGGTACTCGTCAACGTATTTCATGGCTGATAGCGCGGGATGCTTTGTACGGGTTCTTCGCCCAATTCTTCTTCAATGCTGCCTATCTGCCGCAACAGTTCGAGCGTTTCCATCGCTTCGGATTCGCTTAACACGCTGATTGCAAACCCCACGTGGATGATGCAATATTCGCCAATCTCAGCCTCTTCCACATAGTCCAAACAGGCTTCGCGGAAGATTCCGCCAAAGTCTACTTTTGCCATGTGAAGTCCGCCCTTCTCGTATTTTTCAACAATTTTTCCAGGTACGCCTAAACACATTTTATTCTCCTTATTACAAACCCTAAAGGTTTCGAAGATCTTTAGAGACTGTTTAATAATTTCACCACGAAGTTACCAAGACACAAAGCCACAAAGTTTTTCCCTTCGAGTCTTTGAGACTTTGTGCCTTTGTGGTCAAAAAGCAGGCTTATTAAACAGTCTCTTAGGGTCTCAATTTACTTGCGGCAATAACAGCCTGCCCCAGTGACAATCCGCCGTCATTTGTCGGCACTTCGTGATGTATGTATACTTTGAAACCCTCATTCCTTAATAGTGACGAAGTACGTCCTAATAGGGTGATATTCTGCCAGACTCCGCCCGACAAAGCCACCTCATTAATTCCCGTTTCAGATTTGATTTTCAGGCAAATTTCCCGCGCCGACTCAGCCAGCCCGTTGTGGAATCTGGCGGAGATTTTTGAGATGGAGACTCCCGCCATCACATCCTTGATTAACGCCTCGACAACGCTTCGTACCTCGATCCTTCGACCTTGCTCAGGACTATCCTGATTCAATCCGAAGGAATATTTCCCCGCTTCAGCCGAATCCGCCAAGGCCTCGAACTCGATAGCCGCCTGCCCTTCGTAATTGACTTTCTGCCGCACACCAGCCAACGCCGCCGCCGCATCAAACAAGCGTCCCATCGAAGAGGTCATAGGCGTGTTGATTTTTCGCTCCAACTGCGCGCGTAAAATCGTTTGGTCTTGGGCGCAGAATTCCGCCACCGAGTCGAGCCGCTCATCCCATTCCAAGCCAAGACTCCACAACAAAGCCAGCGCGGTTCGGGCAGGTTTCTTGATTGCCGCATCTCCACCGGGCAATGGGAAATATTCCAGATGAAACGCCCGCTGATACGATTTGTAATTCGCGACCAAAATCTCGCCGCCCCAAATTGCGCCATCATCGCCATAGCCTGTGCCGTCAAACGCAAGCCCAATCACGGGGCGTGAGCCGTCCAATCCATGTTCCGCCATGCAAGCGGCGATGTGCGCGTGGTGATGTTGAACGGCAATAGTGGGTAAGTCCTCCCGTTCTGCTCGTTCAAGCGCGTAGCGTGTAGCCAAATAGTTGGGGTGTAAATCGTGGGCAATGGCTTCTGGTTTCACGCGGAACAATTTCTCAAAATGCTCCACGCCCTGCTCAAAGGATTGCAGTGTTTCGTAATTTTCCATGTCGCCAATGTGGTGGCTGAGGAAGGCGTAATTTTTATTCGTGATACAAAACGTGTTTTTCAACTCCGAGCCAGCTGCAAGAATTTGTGGCACATCAAAGGGAAGTTTTACTGGGAAGGGGGAATAGCCACGCGAGCGGCGGATGGGATAAATCGAGTAACGAGAAACGAGTGACGAGTTTTCCTCGTTACTCAGCGCCTCATTACTCATTACTCTAACCACCGAATCGTCACATCGAATATGAATATCGCGGTTGTGCATGAGAAAGGCATCAGCCAGTTTGAAGAGCCGTTTGCGGGCATCATCGTTATCTGTTGCAATGGGTTCTTCGGATAAATTTCCGCTGGTCATGACGAGAGCAGTAAATAGTGAATAGTAATTAGTAAATAGTAAATAGTGAAGCGGTGTGTAGGGGAGCATCACGCCGAGCCAGTCTTGTTTGGGTGAAACTTCTTCAACAATGTTTGACTCTGGTTTCTTTTTTAGCAAAACAATCGGGCGGGCGGTGGATTGGAGCAGGTCGCGTTCTGCTTCGCTGACATGGCAATGTTTTTCGATGGTTTCGATGTCTGGCATCATCAGCGCGAAGGGTTTATCCACGCGCAGTTTGCGGTTGCGGAGTTCGGTCACGGCGGTTGAACTGGTCGCGTCACACGCCAAATGAAATCCGCCAAGACCTTTGATGGCAAGGATTTTTCCTTCGGCGAGAAGGCGTTGGGTTTCGGAAATGGCTTCGCCGTAATTGGTAATTGGTAATTGGTAGTTCGTATTCCCTGTTTCCAGCCAAATATGTGGACCACACACGGAACACGCAACAGGCTGTGCGTGAAATCTTCTATTTGTCGGGTCTTCGTATTCTCGTTGACAATCCGCGCACATCGGGAAATCAGCCATTGTGGTTTTCGGGCGGTCATACGGAATATCTTTGATGATGGTGAAGCGCGGTCCGCAGTTGGTACAGTTGATGAATGGGTAACGATAGCGCCTGTCATTCGGGTCGAGCATTTCGCGCAGACAGTCGGGACAAATGGATACGTCAGGCGAGATGGGCTGGAACGCGCCGTCCACACTTTCAGAGTGGAGAATTTCAAAGGAACTGAATCCGCTGGCGGGTTGGTTGGAGGCGGAGAATTCGTCTATGCGGGAAAGTGCTGGGGCTTCGTCTCGTAATTTTTGGACGAATAAATCCAAGGCGTCTTGATTTCCATCCACTTCAATTTCAACGCCTGCGGAGGTATTTTTGACCCAGCCTTTGAGGTCGAGGCGCGTGGCAAGGTTATAAACAAAGGGTCGGAAACCGACCCCTTGCACGATGCCTGTAATGTGGATGCGCGCGCCTGACATGGGAGATTGGTAAATGGTAATT
>JAIFKY010000142.1 GCA_020049345.1 Anaerolinea sp. | reverse complement strand
GCGCGCCAATTTTGAGTCAGCACATGCTGGCGTGAGATGACGATGTCAATTTCAGATGCGCCCGCCTTGACCGAGGCTTCGATTTCGGCAATCTTCTGCTCGAAGGGAATCAGCCCAGCGGGGAAGCCAGTGGATACGGCGGCGACAGGAATGCCCGAACCCTGTAACGCATCCACGGCGGTTTCGACCATGCTGTGATACACGCAGACTGCGCCGGTGGTAATGGGTTTTTCCACGCCCAAATCTTTTAGCAACTGCGGGCGGATGGGTTGGCGGGCTTTGGCGCACAGGCGGCGCACTGTGCCGGGGGTGTCATCGCCGGAGAGGGTGGTCAGGTCAATATTTTGGACAGCCTGTAAAAGCCAGGCGGCTTGATATTCCTTTTTCACCGTGCGGCGGGTGGGGATGGTGGCGGCGCGTCGTTCGACGGCTGAACGGTTTACTTTGGTGTCTTCCACAGGCGCAAGGTCAAATGGAAGGATGGGAACACGGACTATTGTTTTTGTGGTCATGTGAAAACTCCTAATAATGTCAGCCGTATTATAAACCGTCCTTCGACTTTCATTTGGTTGGTTGATCTACTTCTCACTTATTACTTATTACTTCTCGCCTTTTGCTTGTATACTTGGAGGTATGCCCCCTACTTTTGTCATCGCTGGTAAATTGAACCGTGAATATATTTTGCCGCCTTCGGGTCAGCCGCTGTTGGATTCGCCTGGCGGAAATTTGTTGTATGCCGCAGGCGGGCTGGCTGTTTGGGATACGCACGCAGGCTTGCTTGGGCGTGTGGGCGAGGATTATCCGCGCCAGTGGGTGCGCGATATCGAAGAGCGCGGATTTGACACGCGCGGCATTTGCACACTCCGCGAATTGCAAAATGTGGATTTGCGTACTTTTGTTGCGTTTTCTGATTTCAATGAACGTAGTTATTCCAATGCGGTTTCGCATTTTGCCCGCCGTCAGTTAGCCTTTCCAAAAGCGTTACTTGGCTATCAAGCCCCTGACGATTCGCGCAAAGACCCGCGCGCGCCAGAGCCAATTTCACCTGCCGCTTTGGATACGCCAAAAGATTACCGCGATGTTCGCTACGTACATCTCTGCCCCTTTGATTTCGTCAGCCAAAGTCAGATGGTCAATCTCTTTCGAGGCGGATCAAGCCAGACCGTCAGCCTGGATCCCGCCCCCGGTTACATGTCCCCAGCCTTTTGGCGCGATCTGCGACTCGTCCTGCAAGGCGTCACAGTCTTCCAGCCATCCGAAGAGGAATTGCGCGCGCTCTTCTGGGGTGAAACCAATGACCTGTGGGAAATGGCGCGCAGGGTTAGTGAATACGGCCCGCAGATCATCGTGATCAAACGCGGCTTGCTGGGACAAATGCTGTATGATGTGGCGGGTAACCATCGGTATGAAATTCCCGCATACCCATCTCGACTTGCCGACCCAACGGGCGTCGGCGATGCTTTCTGCGGCGGTTTTCTTGCGGGCTTTCAAAAGACAAACGATCCCTTAATGGCAACCTTGTATGGCAGCGTTTCTGCTTCACTCAAAATTGAAGGCAGTGGACCCTTTTATGCTTTGGGTGTTTTGCCAGGGCTGGCTAAAGCGCGTTTGCATTCGCTCAAAGAAACAGCGCGGGAAGTGTAAGGCAAATGATGAATGATGAAGGATGAGTGATGAATAAAAACCTGAACCCGAAGTATGAAACTTTCCAGCCTTCCAACTTGATAGACCTTGCCATTCAAATCCAGCAAATTTCCGCGCCTACTTTTTCAGAGGGACAGCGCGGCGAATTTGTGCGCGGACTTTTTTTGAAAGAGAAACTCAAAGATGTTTCAATGGATTCGCTTGGGAATGTGTATGCGCGTCTGCCGGGCCGTCAGAAGAACGCCAAGCCGTTGATCGTCTCTGCTCATTTGGATACTGTTTTTCCAGCCAGTGTCAACTTGCAGGTCAAGCGAGAGGCTGAAAAAATCATTGCGCCGGGCATTGGCGATAACTCGTTGGGGGTTGCGGCGTTGTTTGGCATTCTTTGGTCGTTGCGCGAGAGAAAAGTTGAGTTGAAGCACGATATCTGGTTTGTGGCAAATGTTGGCGAGGAGGGGCTCGGCGATTTACGTGGGATGCGCGGCGTGGTCGAACATTTTGAAGATCAGGTTATTTGCTATCTTGTGCTTGAAGGAATGGCGCTGGGGCATGTCTATCATCGCGCAATCGGTGTGCGGAGGTATCGGATCACAGCAAAAACCGCGGGCGGACATTCGTGGGCTGATTATGGCAAGCCTTCTGCGGTGCATGAATTGGCGGGGCTGGTCACACAATTGACCGCCATCCGTTTGTCCCGTCAGCCGCGTACCACCATGAACGTCGGCACATTTGGCGGCGGCACGGGAATCAACGTGCTGGCCTCAGAAGCAAAATGTGAATTGGACTTGCGATCAGAAGACCCGAAAACGCTTGTGAAACTGATCTATCAAGTGGAAAAAATATTCAAGGATGCAGATCGCGAAGGCGTTAGGATTATGGCTGAGATCATCGGTGAACGCCCTGCGGGAGAAATCCCAACGGATCATCCGCTGGTGCAGTTGGCATTAACTTGCGCGCGCGAACAGGATTGGGACGCGTTTCTTACCATCGGCTCAACCGATGCAAACATTCCATTAAGTATGGGCATCCCAGCCGTCGTGATGGGAATCACCACCGGCGGCGGCGCGCATACCCTGCAAGAATATATTGACATCGAACCAGTCGGCAGAGGGCTGGATGCGGTGGTAAGGTTTGTGGAGCGCGCTGGGGAGATATAACAAGCGGGGGCAGATGGGAATGGCAAAAATAAAGACATCCAAAGTTTGTTGCTTTGGATGTCTTTTTACTTCTCACTTTTTACTCGTTCCTCATTACTTTTCTATTTCAACCCCAACACATCAAATACCTCCAGCGGACGCGACTTGCCTTTCATGCTCATCTCTGCATGAAATTTTGCATTCACTTCGTTCTTGACCCGCTCATACGCATCTCTGCTGATCAGAATTTGATTTCTGGCAGAGTTCTCTTGAATACGCTTGGCAGTGTTTACGCTATCGCTGATGGCGGTATATTCCAATCTTTTTTCGGTGCCGATCAAACCCAGCACTGCATCGCCGCAATGAATGCCTACGCCAAAGGCAAGGTGAGCCTCGGCGGGAAGTACCTTGTATAAAGCCTCAACCGATTCGCGGATGAGTAACGCGGTCTTGACTGCGCGCAGGGTATGGTCAGGCTGTGGAATGGGCGCATTGAACCATGCCATGATGGCGTCGCCCATAAATTTGTCAATGGTGCCTTCCTGTGCCAGCACAGCTTCAGCCATGGCGGCCAGGTAAAGGTTGAGGATTTTCACCAATTGTTCTGGCTGTTGATGTTCGCTAAAGGTGGTGAAACCGCGAATATCTGCAAACAGCGCGGTGATGTCGGTACGTTTGCCGCCAAGTTGTAAACTGTTGGGGTCCAGTTGTTCGATCACAGCCGGAGAGACCATGCGTTCAAAGAGTCTGCGCTGTGCTTCCAGTTTTTTTCTTTCAGTCAGATCATCCAATACAATGGCAACGCCCTGAGTTTTTTGTCCCGCGTCTTTGAGCGGCGAGAGGTTGAAACGCCAATCCACGTTGCCGCGGGTGGGCGAGTGATAACTGATTTCCAAATCTGCGATGGCTTTGTCGGTTTCGCGCATCTCCATCAGATGCGGCTCAAGTTCCTTCGAAACAGAAGCAAGCGTGTCGTTAAGCAAGTGCCCGACGATGTCGATCGCATCGCAACCCAGAATTGTTTCTGCGGCACGGTTGGTGAGGGTGATTTGATTCCCTATGTCCGCAGTGATCACGCCGCTGGCAATGGATGCGAAAATGTTGTCCATCAAATTCTTGAGCGCGGTTACTTCTTCGAGCGTGTGTTTGAGAGAGGAGAACAGCCGCGCATTTTCAATTGCAACTGCGGCTTGGTTTGCAAAGGCAACCAGCAGGTTCCGCTCTGATTCTGCGAAGATGCCCGCGCGGATGCGGTTGTCAGCATAGATCACGCCGATTAGGTCGTTTTTCACTTTTAGCGGCACGCATAAAATGGAACGCAAGTTGAACGCAACAATGCTTTCCTGCCCCATAAAGCGTTGGTCTTCCTGTGCGTTGGTGGTGACCAGCGGCTCGCCTGTGCTAATGACACGCCCAACAACAGATTTACTGACAGTCAACTCAGAGGAGTTGATCGATTCCATTTCCCAGTTGCGCCCCATGCTGGTGACCATTTCGCCTTGTTCGTTGCGTAACATCAAAAAGCCGCGTTCCGCTTTGGTAAGGCGCACGATGTTGTCCATCACGATGGTCAGCACCTCGTCCAATTCCAGCGATGAGTTGATCACCTGTCCTACGTTGGCGAGAGCAAGCAAATTATTGTGTTCGCGTTGAAAGGCTTCGATTTTTTCGCTAATGTGCGACAGGGTTGCTTCAAGATAACGTAGATCACCAATGATGTTCTTGGGTAACTTAAGTCTTGCGGCTTCCAAATCGGCGCGAATTTTTCCCGCTTGCATTCCAAGCGTCAGGAGTTGATCGGGTACGGTTGTGGGGCGGGTTTGTTCATCCATGGTTGTCTATTTCAATTGATTATAACGGGTATCGAGAAATTTCAAGGTTTCTTTTACTCGAATTTGCCAGGTCTTTAGTAGGATACCGATGGCTGCTTTTCGGGCAATGCCGATGTTTCCCGCGCGGGGTGTATAAATTGTTGTCTCATATTCATGTAAAAGTGACAGAATTTGATCCCGTGCCAAAGGCAGTTGGCTAATTAAAATTTCGGCGCGAATTTGTGATGTACTGTGCGCTGGCTGCGGATGCCCAAGCCAGAATAGACTTAAGTTAATGGCTTGAAACGCGCGTTCAATTGGAGAAAGACTTGCCCAGCGTATCCAGCGTGGTGAAATGTTTCCATTCTGTTTGTATTGATTCGCCAAGTATACTAGCAAACGCTCCATAAAAGCGTAACGGCGAAGCATGAAAATACCAAAGCCGAATGTTAGCATACAAACCATGCTGATCAAAATATTTCGATACAACAAATTTATTTTATTTTCCGCTGAAAAAATGTCAGTTTCTTTGCCTGACAGATCAGCGGCATTATCTGCCAGCGGATTTCCCGTTAAATTTTCTTTGGAATTGAGCGCTTGATTATTGGGCTTGGTTTTTGTTTCCGGGCGTTCTATGGGATCCTGGCTGCTTGTCGGTTCAAATGTTACCCAGCCGATGCCGGCGAAGTACACCTCGGGCCAGGCGTGTGAATCTTTGTAGGCAACATCATAGCGCTCAGTGGCTTCATCATAATTGCCTTCTACAAAGCCAACCGCCATGCGTGCAGGAATGCCAATTGAACGCAGCATCAACGCCTCTGCGCTGGCATAGTACATGCAAAATCCATTTTTGGTGTCGAACAAAACCCATAGCAAAGGGTCTTTATTGTTTTTTGGAGTCTGTGTAATTTTTGTGTCGTATTTAATTTCTTTTCTTAAATACGAAGTAACAGCGTTCACTTTATCGTAAACCGTATCATACGGAGCAGTGATCCCCAACGTTAGTTCCCGTAATTGTGCCTCCATATCTGCGGGGATTTGCAAATACCGATCTGTGACCCATGCGGGATACTCTGTGCCTGATGCGCGTAATTCTTCGATGGATGGATCAGCGAGCAAGGCGCGTACCCTGTACTGGCTCCCGCTCGAAAGGCTTTTGGTGGCAACCCAGGCAGTTACATCTTTCACTCCATCTGCGTTTGAAGTTGAGATGATATTGGCGCTTTTACTAACCCATATTGTTTCCGCTGGCGCATATAACAGGCTTTGTTTTTTTGCGCTGTTGGTGAACGTGTATTCCATAATGTGGCGTTCATTTGGATACTCCACAGTTAATTCATCACTGTCCGGCACGAACAGCCCGCTTGAATTGGATGTAGTTGTCCAATGTCCGTCGGAATAAAAATCGTACACCCTTCCCCGCCAGTAATTTCGGATGGGCATGAATGTATTTTCTTTTACTTTAACTGTAAAGATACGGGTATCGCCTGTTGCAGCTTGTTGACCAAGGGCAAGCGAGTCGCCGTAAAAATTTCCGCCTGCATTGCTTCCTGCGTAGGGAGAATCCAGGGCGCTAACTGCATTGGAAAATTCCTCAAAAATGGGCTGCGAGAAATCGCGCCAGGCCTGAGCCGCCGGTTTGACATTGCTGATCCAGCCGGGCAAAGACCACGCAATAAATACCGCAATTGCGGTGATGGTTAGCGCACCCCGTTCCAGATCATTTACTGCCTCATCTGAAATCAGGAAGTTTGTCTTTTTCCAAAAAGAATGGTTTTTAAGAAAATAGATTCTACCCAACAGCAACAGGGATGTAAAAATAAAAACAGCCAATTCCCAAACTCGCTTGGACTCGGCTGGATCAAAGGCTTGCACAATTAACATGACCAGCCCAGGCGGTAAAACCACATTCAAAAAATTACCATGTCGGGTTAGCCAATACCCGGCAGAAAGCCCAATGATCCAAAAAATTATCGTCACAATTGAAATGAAAAATAAAGGATCATAAACAGGGCGGTTTTTGATAATTTGATCCAATGAAATGAATAAACTACCCAGGAGTGACATAATATCCTGCCACAACCAGCCCGTTCTTTCTGTGGCGAGCAACAGTTGAACAGGCAGTAACAGCAGCGTATACCCTGCTGAAAGGCGAATGACCGTTTGACGGGAAAAACGGCTTACCCCAAGCGCAAGCCCTAAAACGACACCGGCAAATCCCATGGTTTGCGCAAAGTAAAGAAAGCCCGCCCACTCCGTTGCTGCCAGCCGCGCGCCGGCTATTTCCACAAGCGCAATGGCGAGGATTGCTGTTCTCCAATCCCAAAAACGTTCATTGGATAAATTCTGGTTAACATCGCTGGATGCAGATGAAATTTCCATAGTTTGAGTGTACAATAAAGTTTGCTTGTTCGTCAACAGCAACCCCTAAAACCATTCTAAAATAATGGAGGATTGTATGCAGATTTTTATCGAAAGCGGAATTGCATTTATTATTGCCCTTCAAAATGCTGTGGGTGATTGGCTCATCGCCCCCATGCGTTTTTTTAGTTACCTTGGCAATGAAGAATTCTTTTTGCTGGTGTTGCCGTTGATCTACTGGAGCGTTGACTCGGCGCTTGGTTTGCGTGTGGGGTTTATCCTTGTCACAGGTAATTTATTCAACCATGTAGGTAAATTGATTTTTGCAGGACCTCGTCCATATTGGCTGAGTTCGCATGTCCGCGCGCTGTGGTTAAAGGAAACATCATTTGGCGTTCCCTCTGGCCATTCGCAGCTTGCGATGAGTGTTTGGGGTATGTTCGCGGCGTACAGCAAGAGAACCTGGATCTGGGTTGTTTCAATGACAATTGTGTTTTTGATCGGCTTTTCACGCATATTTCTTGGCGCGCATTTTCCGCATGATGTAGTCGTTGGCTGGCTGTTGGGCGCAGTGATCTTGTGGGCTTTTGTGCGCCTTTGGGAACCTGTTGGCGCTTGGGTTGGTAAAAAAACGTTAAGCCAGCAAATCATAATTGCATTTATTGTTTCCCTGTTTTTTATTGTGCTGGGGCATGGCGCATGGATGTTGCGAAGCGCATTTGAAATCCCTGAGACATGGATTTCAAACGCGCAGTTGGCTGGCGCCGAGTTGCCTGATCCTGTTGACCCAAACAGTACCTTCACCTCGGCAGGAACCTTCTTTGGGCTGGCTATGGGCGCGGCGTGGATCATGTCTTTGGGTGGGTATCAGGCTTCGGGTCCAGTTGGGAAGCGCGCCATTCGTTATGTCATCGGGCTGATCGGCGTCCTCATCTTTTATCTGGGGTTGGGCGCAATCTTTCCGCGCGGAGATGGTTTTATTTTTTATTTGTTGCGCTACATCCGATATGTGCTGGTTGGGTGGTGGGTGGCAGGCGGCGCGCCGTGGGTGTTTGTAAGGTTTAACCTTGCCGAGCGGTTCAAAACCATCTGATATAATCGCGCTTATTCCTAAATCATAAGGGTTTCATAGATGACGCTCGAAAAAAATACACTCCTTCATAATCGCTATCGTATTATTGAAATTCTTGGTCAGGGCGGCATGGGGTCGGTTTATCGTGCTATAGATGAAAATCTTGGCGTGGCAGTTGCCTTAAAAGAAAATCTTTTTACAACCGAAGAATATATGCGCCAATTTCGCCTTGAGGCGGTAATTTTGGCGAATTTGCGTCACCCCAATATGCCGCGTGTTTCTGATCATTTTGAGTTGAAAGATCAGGGACAATATTTGGTGATGGATTTTATCGAAGGCGAAGACTTGCGTAACCGCATGGATCGGCTTGGTATGATCTCTGAAGATGATGCTACGCAGATTGGCGCGGCAATTTGCGATGCGCTTGCATATCTGCATTCGCGCAAGCCCCCCATTTTGCATCGTGATATTAAACCCGGCAATGTGAAAATTACGCCAGAAGGACATATCTTTCTGGTGGATTTTGGTCTTGCGAAGGTGTATCAAGGCGATAATCAGGCTACCACAACCGGCGCGCGCGCCATGACGCCCGGTTATTCTCCGCCTGAACAATACGGCACTGCGCGTACAGATCCACGCACCGATTTTTATTCGCTGGGCGCAACTTTGTATGCGGCTTTGTGTGGAGTGATTCCTGAGGATGGACTTGCGCGCGCGATGGATAACGCTCAATTGACTCCGCTTCGCAAGCGTAACGTAAAGATAACACGCCGTTTTGCCACTGCGGTTGAAAAGGCAATGGCGATTGATCCAAGTGATCGGTTTCAGAGCGCGGAGGATTTTAAGAAGGCCTTGCTCGGAGCGGGTTCAAAGACTCAACAACCTGCGGGTACGCATGTGGTTGCGCCGCCTCCGGCTGAAGCGTTTCTGCCAAGTGATCCAAGCCAGGTTGCGGCATCCAAAGAGAAGACTCCCCGCCCGCCTGTTGTTGGTCCGGTACCGCCATCTACGGCAGATGACCAGCCTTTTGTTTCTCCGCTAAAAAAGCAAAAGGAGCGCGAACGTAAACGTCGGTTTGCTTTGATGCGTTTTTTCCTTATTTTGCTGTTAGTCCTTGCGGTAAGTATTCTTTTTTGGGCGCCAGGTATTTTGCCCGAAAATGTGCGTGCTTCAATTCCATTTCTTGCACCGACCAGCACGGTTACTCCTTCTGTAACGCCATCCCCGCTTCCAACGCAGACGGCGACCGCCACTGTTACTTCAACGGCTTTGCCGCCCACTGCCACTGCAACCGCTCTTCCGACAAGAACTCCCCTTCCAATTGTAATTGGAACTTTGGGGTCAGATCCGGCAGTTACAGACACGGCCGCTCTGCCCGTATCGACACCAATTGGCGGGTCAGGTCAGATCGCATATGCCTCTGATCGTACAGATTTGCCGCAGATTTATCTTGCCGATCTTGCGAATTTGGCTTTTACTCAAGTTGTAAACATGCCTGAGGGCGCGTGTCAACCTGCCTGGTCTCCAGATGGTCAAAAAATGGTTTTCATCTCTCCCTGCAAAGGCATGGATGAAATTTATTACGGCGCCGGTTTGTATATTGTCAATGCAGATGGCAGCAACCTGACGCCAATAGGAACCGTCCCTGGTGGAGATTTTGATCCTGCATGGTCACCAGATGGTAAATCCATTGCTTTCACTTCACTGCGCACCGATCAAATGGAAATTTTCATTTTGAGCGCGGACGATCCGAAATCTGTCGTTCAGATCACAAAAGGCGCCAAAGGTATTGATTCGCGCCAGCCTGCGTGGTCGCCAGATGGAACTCAAATTGCGTATGTGGTGAAGCGATTTGGCGTTTATCAACTTTGGCTTATGAATGCAGATGGCTCCGAGCAAAAGCAGATCGTTCGCAGCGGCGTGGCATTCTCTGATTATCTTCCCACATGGTCGCCTGACGGAAGCCTGATCGTGTTTAATCAGCGCTGCGCCACTAAATTTTGTTTCCCTTATCTAATGACTACTTCCGCTTCTGACCGTACTGAGGAGCAAGGTTCGTTTTTTCAATTGAACATTATTTCAATTGAAGATGTGGAGTACTCCCCTGACGGCTTTCACTTATTGTACGAAGGCGAGGGGAATGATGAAAATAATGATATTTATTACATGACTACCACCGGCGCAAATAATATTCGCCTTACCACTGACGACGGTTTGGAGTTTGACCCTGCCTGGAGACCCAACGGCAATTGATCGGTTTATGAAAAAGGTATAAAAACAGCCAAAGTAGAATGATATACTTTGGCTGTTTTTATACCTTTCAAAAGTAATAACAGCCCATTGGCTGAATTGAAATAAAATAGAAATGTACATCATTCTTTCAACAGAGTAAAATATCCACTTGCTCGGCTGCCTGAATGGGGGGGCAGTCAGCGGCCATAATTGATGTGGCGAGCAAGAAAATATAATTTGACAGGCATCTGATGATTCTCGAAAACGAAACCATACTACATAAACGCTATCAGATTCGGGAGAATCTCGGTCAAGGGGGCATGGGATCGGTTTACCACGCCATTGATGAAAACCTAAGCGTGGATGTGGCGGTAAAAGAAAATCTATTCACAACCGAAGAGTATGCCCGCCAGTTCCGTTTGGAAGCAGTCATTCTGGCGAATATTCGTCACCCAAATCTGCCGCGTGTGTCAGATCATTTTGTCATTGCGGGAGAAGGCCAATACCTTGTCATGGATTTTATCGAAGGCGAGGATTTGCGCCAGCGTATGGAGCGGGTTGGGATTCTGCCGGAAGATGAAGTCATCTTAATTGGCGCGGCAATGTGTGACGCGCTTTCTTATCTACATGCGCGAAAACCTCCCATTTTGCACCGTGATATAAAACCCGGCAACGTAAAAATTTCACCCGATGGGCACATCTTTCTGGTGGATTTTGGGCTTGCAAAAGTCTATCAAGGGAATCAAGCCACCACAACTGGCGCGCGCGCAATGACGCCAGGATATTCTCCGCCCGAACAGTATGGAACTGCGCGCACCGACACACGCACTGATATATATTCCCTGGGCGCCACACTCTATGCCGCGTTGACGGGGGTTATCCCCGAAGATGGGCTTGCGCGCGCAATGGACAATGCTCAACTCACGCCTCTCCGAAAACGAAACCCTGAGGTGACGCGTCATCTGGCGACGGCAATTGAAAAAGCCATGGAAGTAGATCCCAGTGATCGCTTTCAGTCGGCAGATGATTTCAAGGTTGCGCTGCTCAATTCCAAATCTTTGACACAGCAACTGCTTGGAACATATACGGTGACGCCACCCCCGTCTGAAGCGGAAAGAAAAAGCGATCCATTCAAAAAAGCATCCAATGCTTTAACCCATTCACTGCCGCCAGAGGAATATGCTTTTGTTTCTCCGCGTAAAAAGCAGCTTGAACGTGAGCGCCGAAGTAGACGCTCCTTGATCGGCATCATCCTTGCGATTCTTATTGTTGGGCTGTTGGGTGCTTTGTTTTTCTTCCCCACTTCAATGCGGAAGTTATTCCCATTTTTACCGCCAATTGATCCGACCGACACGCCAGCCCAAACGGCATCCGTTACCCAAATTATTCCCATTGGGGCTGATCCTGTTGAGGCAACCGCAACTTTAGCGGCAGAGCCTGCTCAGACACAAATTGTAGTTCCGCCGGTTAACCCAGCCGTCAGCCCAACCCCCATCGGCGCCGATTATCTGGAAATTGCCTATGCCTCAACCCGCACAGGCGTTGCTCAAATATATCTCACCAAAATATTAAACGATCAAGCCACTGCAATTACCAATATGCCTGGCGGCGCATGTCAGCCAAGTTGGTCTCCTGATGGAACACGGTTGGTGTTTACTTCTCCGTGCAGTATCAAAAAGGATACCTATCAAGGTTCGAGTTTGTTTATTATTAATGCAGATGGTTCCGGCTTACAGCCATTGCCCACCGCCCCAGGGAGCGGAGATTTTGAACCCGCCTGGTCGCCAGATGGAAAGCACATTGCCTTCACCTCTCTGCGTGATGGGTACATGCAAATTTACTCCTATCAACTTGACGACGGCAGCGTCAGCCGTCTGGTCGAAACAAGCATTAATACGCCCGCCCGTCAGCCCTCATGGTCTCCCAACGGCAAACAAATTGTTTATGCCTATCAAAGAATCACCACGTATGAACTATGGTTAATGAGTAGTTTGGGCGCAAATGAAAAACAATTTTTCCTAAGCGGAGATGTGCTTTCCAACCAATATCCCGTTTGGTCGCCAGATGGAAAATACATCCTCTTTAGTCAGCGTAGCGCGGCTGAATTTACCTTTCCAAACCTGTTTTCCCTTAAAGTTGGCGCCGAGAATCCGGCTTTACAAATCACAATGGGCGTGCTTTCTGTTGAAGATGTGGACTACTCGCCGGGAGGAATTTGGATCGCCTACGAAAGCGGCGGAGATCGCGGCTATCACGTGATGTACTCGACGGCCTCAGGCGCAAATCAAGCGCGAATTACCGAAGATGTCACCTTTGATGATTTCGACCCTGCGTGGCGTCCTGTTCCAGAACAACCGTAACATTTTCCATGACCGGCAGACCCCAAAGGTTTCCAAAACCTTTGGGGTCTTTTTATAAACTCTTACACTCCTCTTATTGACGCTCTTCATTTTCGCATGTAGACTTGTAATGTTATGCCGCAACTTACCGAAAGACAGCGAACCATTCTCCTGCTTCTCATCCGTGACTATATTGAGACGGCGCAGCCTGTTGGATCAAAGCGACTGGTGGAACGCTTCCACCTTGACCTGAGTCCTGCCACCGTCCGAAATGAAATGTCTGCGCTGACAGAGATGGGCTACCTAAGACAACCCCACACCTCAGCCGGGCGCGTACCAGCGGAAGAGGGCTACCGTGTCTTTGTCGGGCAAATGATGCACAAGGCAGAATTACCAACCTCCGTGCAAAACACCATCTCACATCAATTCTTTCAAGCGCCTCCTGATGTTGAACAGTGGATGACGCTCGCCGCATCTGTGCTGGCGTACCAATCGCAGGGCGTGTCGCTGGTGACTGCGCCGCACGCCGAGACGATCCGCTTCAAGCATATCGAGTTGATCTCCACCCAGGGGCGGCAGGTCTTAATGGTCATTGTGATGGATGGCGGCGAAGTCAATCAGCAGGTTTTGACTTTAGCCGAACCGGTGCCTCAAGCCAGGCTTAGTCAGGCGGCGGCGCATCTTAACTCGTTGTTGGCGGGGCTATCCATAGAGGCAATTGCCGCTCTTTCATCTTCAACCCGCGCTGATGCGCTTGAGCAGGACATTATCACGCTTCTGGTTCAGGATATGAAACGCACCTCTGAAAGCGCTTCGGGTGAAATTTATACCGACGGACTTACCAATGTCTTGGGCGAACCCGAATTTGCAGAATCAGACGAAGCCCGTTGGGCAATGCATCTATTTGAGGAAAGATCGACTTTGCAGGATTTACTCGCGCGCGCATCCACAAACAGCAGTGTCGGCGGTTTGCAGGTGCTGATCGGCGGCGAAGGCGGGTGGGAGGAACTTCGTCAGTGTTCGATGGTAATTGCGCGATATGGCGCGCCTGGGCTGGCAACTGGAACGTTGGGTGTGCTGGGTCCCATGCGAATGTCCTATGCGCGTACAATCCCTACCGTGAGATATGTGGCAGGTTTATTAAGCAATTTGGTGAATGATAATATAAATGCAGAATGAAGAATGAAGATGGTGGTTGGTAATTGGTAAATAGTAATTACCAATCACCAATTACTATTTACCAATTACTTTAAGAGAGTGAGAGCAATGACTGATAAAAAAAAGCACAAACATGAAGACGAAGTGACTGAGACTCAACCCACAGCGGAGACAATGCCTGTTGATGGCGACCAACTCAAAGGCGACGCGGAGCAGGATGCGCTGCACGTTTCGCGTCAACTGGCGGAGGCTGAATCCAAAATGTCTGAATATAGAGATGGCTGGGCAAGGTCTCAGGCGGAGTTTCAAAATTATAAAAAGCGCGTTGCGCGTGACAATGAGTTAATGTACGCCAGCATGAAGGGCGACATTATCAAAAAAGTTTTGCCTGCATTGGATGACCTGGAGCGCGCTTTGCAAAACCGTCCTGCTGAAGATGCGTGGGCGAATGGCATTGAATTAATTGCGCGCAAGTTGCAGAATATTCTGGAAAGCGAAGGCGTGAAGCGCATTGAAGCCAAGGGCGTGGCTTTTGACCCGAACTTTCATGAGGCAATTACGCATGAGCCAAGTGATGCAGTTGAAAGCGAACACATCATTGACGTTGTGCAAAACGGATACATGCTGGGTGAACGGGTTATTCGACCTGCACTGGTAAGAGTGGCACAGTAAATTCAGTCAAAAGTCGAAGGTCAAAGGTCGGAAGCGACTTTTGACCTTCGACAAATATCTTAGGAGCAATTATGGGCAAAATTATCGGAATAGATTTGGGCACGACAAACTCGGTTGTGGCTGTAATGGTTGGCGGCGAACCGATTGTGATTCCATCGGCGGAAGGCGAAAGGCTTGTGCCTTCCGTGGTGGCGGTAAATAAAAATCACGAGCGGTTGGTGGGACGTGTGGCGCGCAATCAGGCGATCACAAATCCGAACAACACTATTTTTTCAGTCAAGCGTTTTATGGGACGCAAAGCCGATGACGCGCAGGTGGAGCACACCAAGAAGCGCGTGCCTTACGCGGTAACCGCCGCGGATAACGGCGATGTGCGCGTGAAGTTGGACGACAAAGATTATTCGCCGCCCGAAGTTTCGGCGATGATTTTGGCGAAGATGAAAGCCGATGCCGAAGCGTATCTCGGTGAACCCGTTACACAAGCCGTGATTACTGTACCGGCATATTTCAATGATGCGCAGCGCAATGCCACCAAAGACGCGGGGAAGATCGCCGGTTTGGAAGTTTTGCGAATCATCAACGAACCCACCGCTTCCTCTCTCGCGTACGGTTTGGATAAAAAGAAAAATGAAGTCATCGTGGTTTATGACCTCGGCGGCGGTACGTTTGATGTGTCCATTTTGGATGTGGGCGAAGGCGTGTTCCAAGTCCGCGCCACGAGCGGAGATACCTTCCTCGGCGGCGACGACTTTGACTTACGCATCATGGATTATTTGATCGAGACTTTCAAGAAAGATAATGGCATTGACCTGCACAATGATCGTCAGGCTTTGCAGCGTTTGAAAGAGGCTTCTGAAAAATCGAAGATCGAACTTTCGACCATGATGCAGACCGAGATCAATTTGCCCTACTTAACTGCCGATGCGAGCGGTCCGAGGCATTTGGTGATGACCATGACTCGCGCCAAGTTGGAACAGATCACCGCAGACCTTGTTGACCGAACAATTGCTCCTGTCAAACAGGCATTGTCTGACGCGGGGTTAAATGCGGGCGATATCAACGAGATTGTCCTCGTCGGCGGCATGACCCGTATGCCAGCCATTCAGGATCGTGTACGCGCGTTCTTTGGAAAGGACCCGCACAAGGGTGTCAATCCCGATGAAGTGGTTGCGATTGGCGCGGCAATTCAAGCAGGCGTGCTGGGCGGGGAAGTAAAAGATATTTTGCTTTTGGATGTGACCCCGCTGACCCTCTCGATTGAAACATTGGGCGGCGTGGCTACGGCTCAAATTGAACGCAACACCACCATTCCCACACGACGTTCACAAGTGTTTTCCACCGCGTCTGATAATCAAACGCAGGTTGAAATTCACATTTTGCAGGGCGAACGTCCGATGGCGAATGATAATAAATCGCTGGGCAAATTTATTTTGGATGGAATTCCCCCGTCACCGCGCGGCGTTCCTCAAATTGAAGTGACCTTCGATGTGGATGCGAATGGCATTATGAAAGTCAGCGCGGCAGACAAGGCTACGGGACGTTCACAGCATATTACGATCACCGCTTCCTCTGGTTTGAGCGACAGCGAAGTGGAAAAGATGCGCAAGGATGCCGAAGCCCATGCCGATGATGATCGCAAGCGCAAGGAATTGATCGAAGCGCGCAACAATGCGGATAATACTGCCTATGCGGCTGAAAAAGCCATCCGTGAGTTTGGCGATAAAATCCCTGCCGATGTTCGCAGTGAGATCGAATCCAAAGTTGCAGATGCCAAGTCTGCGGCGCAGGGTGAGGATGTGGAGAAGATCAAATCTGTTACGGAAGCATTGGGACAGGCGATCCAAAAGATTGGCGCATCTGTTTACGAGCAGGGACAGTCTGCGGGTGGCGGCGAAGCGGGTTCTTCCTCCAATGACGATGCAGGTCCTGAAGTTGTTGATGGCGAAGTGAAGGAGTAGGTTAGTAATTGGTGATTAGTAATTGGATGACTCTTAATTACTAATTACTCAATTACCAATTACCAATTATGAGCAATCGAGATTATTACGAAATACTTGGACTTGAACGGAATGCGAGCGATGATGATATCAAAGCCGCGTTCCGTAAACTTGCGCGTGTCTATCATCCTGATGTGAGCAAGGAAGAACACGCCGAAGAGAAATTCAAAGAGATCAACGAAGCCTATGGCGTGCTTTCAGACAAAGATAAACGCGGACGCTATGATCGCTTTGGCAAAGAGGGACTCGGCGGCATGGGCGGCTTTCAACATGACTACTCCACAGATTTTGGAGATTTGTTTGAAGAAATCCTCGGCGGCTTTGGCTTTTCTTCGGGACGCCGTCAGTCGCGCAAGTCACCGCGCCGTGGGCGCGATTTGCAAACGCGTGTCACGTTGACTTTTGAAGAAGCGGTCTTTGGCGTTGACAAGGAAATTGAATTTCAACGTGAAGAGACTTGTTCGCGTTGCAGCGGATCAGGCGCAGAGCCTGGAACGTCGCCTGTAAAATGCGCCACTTGTAATGGACAGGGTGAAGTGCGCCAGGTACGTCAGACCTTTTTAGGTCAGATGGTGCAAACGGCGGCTTGTCCCGCTTGCGGCGGACGCGGCGAAACGATTTCATCGCCGTGTAAAACCTGTCGCGGCGCAGGCTTGGAACGCAAGAACGTTAAGAAGAAAGTGACAATCCCCGCGGGCGTGGATGTGGGAACGCAAATCCGCTTGACGAATGAGGGCGGACCCGGCGCGTTCGGTGGACCAAACGGAAGTTTGTTTGTCGTGTTGGATGTGAAGCCGCATCAATTCTTCAAACGCCGCGAGAATGATATTGTGTTGAACCTCGATATCAACGTGGCGCAAGCCGTGCTTGGCGCGGATATTCTTGTGCCTACAATTGATGGCGACGAAAAATTGAAAATCCCCGCTGGCACACAGCCGGGAAAAATCTTTCATCTTAAAGGCAAAGGCGTGCAGCATGTCCGCAGTAAACATCGCGGTGATCAGATGGTGATTGTCAATGTGGCTATTCCATCCAAATTAACAAAGGAACAGCGCGAACTGTTCGAGAAACTGGCCGAGAGTTTGGGTACAACGGTCAAACCGCAGGAAAAAGGATTTTTAGATTGGTTGAATGATGCTTTTGGCGGGTAACAGGTAATGCGTTCTGAATAAAAAATGACAGGCAGATGAAAGTCTGCCTGTCATTTTTTATTTTTACTTCTCACTCATATTTTTTGAATATTCTTCGGATTGAAAACGGAGATATGGTTAATGCCAAGCGTCACCTGGGCATCTTTACTCAACTTGACCCAGTAAAACCTGCGATGCTCGGAATATGGGTCTATCTTGAAAACCAGACCTTCATGCCAGCCTTCCTTGTCTCCAAATTTCGAATCAAGGTAGACCTTTACTTGATCACCGACTTGAATCGCCTCGGTCATTAATTATTTTTTCCGCTTGATAAACCAAAACAACCCTGCGCCAATCAACGCTGTGATCGCGCCGTTGATGACCCATTGCGGGTCTCCGCGCATAAATGTGCCGGGCAGAAGGTTGAGTCCTTGCAATGTCCAAATTACACCCGCCAGCATAAGTAGAACCGCAAAAACTTTGAGGATGGTTTTAACTGTTGAATTCATTTTTTCTTTTGGGTTGTTTATCTTGCCAGGGCAAGCATGGTGCGAAATGCAAGATAAATTGTGACCATGTCATCAGCCACATATTCCACATAGCGGTCTGTTGTCCGTTTGGCATGGGGCATCAGCGCGGCTCGATCCGCCATGTCTGATTGTTCAAATTCCACGGTCAACTTAATTGGTTTGATAACCTTGAACGGTTTTGGCGCTCTCTTGCTTTTCAGGTTAATCACCGCCCGTTTGGCAACCTCTTCGATCAGGCTGGCGGTCATTGCAGGCGGTAAACATTCGGCAGACATACGGCTGACGGCTTTCTTTACCTGCGCGATCTCGATCTTGTTGCCAAAAAAGTCCTGAACCTCGGCGCACAGCGTTTGATCGCCTGACGCCATAATGACTGGCGCGTTGAAATGACCGCAGACGGCGCCGTTCAAGGCTGCTTCGCCAAAAGCCCGATCATTAATCCACAGACCAGACACACGTTCATCAGACCAGGTATGGTCCAGGATGGCATCCACCGCGCCCATGCGTCCGTGATAGCCAACAAACATCACACCGTCCACATCTTCATCCACGCCTTGCACCATCGAAAGGGGGGAGGGCGATCCAGAGTTGAGGGTTGCGCGCGGATCAATTTCCTCGATCAAAATATTTCTTCCATTGTTGTGACCGTCTGTCACAATAACAGTGGTTGCCCCGCCCGCAAACGCGCCGCGAACGGCGGCGTTCACATCCTCGGTCATTAACTTGCGAAAGCGTGAATATTCCGGATGATTTGGATTTACCTGATCCCAATGCACCACGCCCGTAATGCCTTCCATATCTGCCGCGATTAAAATTTTCATTGTTGCTCCTTTTTGTTGGTGCGCAAGTTCTTACCTTGCGCTAAATTTTGATTGATCGTGTGGCGATGTATGTTTCAACATAATCGCTGATCTTTAATCCATTATGATGATCTTCATACAACCCAATGATCGCAAACCCCGCATCCATCTGACCTGATAACTGGTCGGTCAGCGAATGACCAAATTCGGCGGGACGGTCTTCTTTTTGCAAGCGTTCCACTCCGTAGGTTTCAACATCCGAAAATGGGATTTTCATGCTGACATGCAGGTTTCCCTTTTCCATATCGTCCCAGTCAAATAAATAAAATACAGGGTTCATAAACCCAGCCAGCAGTGTGCCGCCGTGGCGCAGCACACGGTATGCTTCTTTCCAGACCGGTCTAATTTCATGAATAAATAAATTGGAAACAGGGTGGAAAACAAGATCGAAACTTGCATCTGCGAACGCAGAAAGATCGCGCATGTCGCCTTCCACTGTGCTGATGTTCAAGCCGTCGCGCTCGGCTACTTCGCGGTCACGTCCCAGTTGAGCAGGCGAGTTATCGAAGATGGTCACTTCTGCGCCCGCCGCCGCCAAAATGGGACCTTGCTGTCCGCCCCCGCAAGCCAACCCAAGGACTTTAAGCCCTTGCAGTGGCGGAAACCACTCACGCGGCACAGGCTTGTTCTCTGTCAACACCACAGACCACTCGCCTGCGCGCGCACGCGCAATTAACTCAGGCGATACAGCAACTGTCCACGGGTTTTTGCCTGATTGCACCTGGCGATCCCAAGCCTCACGATTGAAAGAACGAACATCCATTTAAGGGTTCCTTTTGTATTTATAAAAAATATCGGAAGTCATAAAAGACTTCCGATATTATAAAAGGGAATTGCCGCTAATTACTTTCCTCGATAATTCTTTTCACATCATGCGCGTGTTCCAGTTCATGCGAACCAAACACTTGAACAATATCCTCCAACGAACCCTCCTCACCCCACGGCAAAATGGATTTTTTAGTCACCATTTCTTCCGGTATCTGGCGCATCAGCGCAACCAACCTGGCGCGGGTCTCAATGTATTCGCGCACAATGCGGTCATAACTTAATCCCTCGCGTGTGCTGACTGTTTCTTCGTTGTAAACTTCAGGTCCGCGCGGCGCAGGGGTTGGCGGCGTCTCGCCTTTGATCAGGGCGTTTACGAAACCAATTGACGCATCGTCCCAGCCTGAAAGATGCGCGATGATCTCGCGGATTGTCCACAAGGGGTATATCTTGCGTTGTTTATCAATTTCATTAAGTTGTTCCATCATTACAGCATGTGAACTTTCAAGCGCTTGGAGAATTTCTTCACGTCTTCCCATTTTTATGATCCTTATTTTTTTGATTTTCAAAATATAGACAACTGCTGTAAGTAAAATTTTACACCCCATTGCAAAAATGGGATATGAAACTTCTGTGGATTTTTTTTCGCGCCGCGCCACCTCCGCCGATGATTGATTCGGTTACGAAAATATTTTCCACACCGAAGGTTTCTCACAGCCAGTAAAAGCTCAAAGAAGGTTGATCAGGCTTGGGCGGCGCAGGCAGCGTGCTAATCCAAATCGCAATTAAAAAGGGAACCGCCTCAATAAGTGAGGCGGTTTTTCTGGCGGAGAGGGCGGGATTCGAACCCGCGAACCTTTGTGGGTTACACGCTTTCCAAGCGTGCGCGCTAAGCCAGACTACGCGACC
>JAIFKY010000203.1 GCA_020049345.1 Anaerolinea sp. | reverse complement strand
TTCAACCCAGCGTGGGAAGCATGTTAGGTTGGACAGGCAGGGGCGCGCAATATCTCGGTTGCGTCTACTTTATTTTTGCCTTCCTGCGAGGGCAGCGGGAATTGTCTGAAGTGGATTCATCATCCGCCAAAACTGGCTGGTCGCTTTGGCCCTATCTGGAACAAAGGGTAAGGGAACGAACTGTTTCATTGGTTCAAATAAATCAGGCATTACAAAAAGAAATCGTCGAACATAATCAGGCACAGACAGACATTGCCGCACTGGCGCTGCGCAACGAGACTCTGCTCCAAACCGCCAGTGACGGCATTCACATCCTTGATGAGCAGGGGAATGTTGTGGAAGTCAACGCCGCGTTCTGCGCCATGCTGGGCTATACGCGCGAAGAACTGTTGCGCTTCAATGTCACCGATTGGGATGTGCAATGGTCAGGCGATGAATTGCGAACAAAGATCCATGAGTTGATCTCCCATCCTTCCATGTTTGAAACGCGGCATCGCCGCAAAGACGGCACGGTTTGTAATGTCGAGATCAATGGCGTAGGGGTCACGCTGGATGGACATTCCTACCTCTACGCGGCTGCCCGTGACACCACCGACCGCAAAAGGGTGGATGATGCGCTACAGGAAAGCGAAATGCGCTACCGACGGCTGGTGGAAGGCGCGCCCGATATCGTCTACACTTTTTCCAGCATACGCGGCGGTATCTATTACTCGCCGCGCGTGGAACAAGTGTTGGGTTATTCCGCGGAATATTTATACTCACATCCACTTTTGTGGAACGAATCAATTCACCCCGATGACCGCATCCGAATAAACGAAAGCATCCGCGAATTTGGGGCTGGTAAATTTTTCGATATTGAATATCGCATTCAGGATGCACAGGGAAAGTGGATCTGGCTTCGGGATCGCTCCATTGGGCGCAATATCAGCGATGATGAAGTGCTAATCGAAGGCGTGGCAACCGACATCACAAAACGCAAACAGGTCGAGGATGAAATTCTCGCCACGAGAAACAAACTTCAAGCCACGCTCGATGCCATCCCTGATCTATTATTTGAGGTGGGACTGGATGGTCGCGTTTATGACTACCATTCCCATCGCGCCGATTTACTGGCAGCGCCACCCGAAGTATTTCTGGGCAAGACCGTTCCCGAGATTCTTTCACCGAAAGCGGCAAAGGTTTGCATGGATGCAATTCTGGACGCCGCCGAAAAAGGCTGGTCAAGCGGATGGCAGTACGCCTTGCAACTGCCACAGGGCGAACGCTGGTTTGAAATTTCAGTGGCAACCATGATCGAAAGCGACAATCAGGATAGGCGCTTCATCCTGCTCACCCGTGATGTCACCGAGCGCAAGCAGACAGAGGATGAACTGCGCAGCTCGGAAGATAACTTGAACAAGGCGCAGCACCATGCCCACGTTGGAAGTTGGACATGGAACATCAAGACCAATCATCTCAAATGGTCTGACGAGATGTATCATATTTTTGGAGTTGATAAAACATCATTTACAGGCAACCTTGCCGATGTGGTCGCACAAGCCATTCATCCCGAAGACCGCGACAAAGTGGAACAATCCAACCGCAGTGTAAGCGAGCAGGGCAAACCAGTCCCGCTTGAGTATCGCGTCGTATGGCAGAATGGCACAATCCGCGTCGTTTGGGGCGAAGCAGGCGAAATAATTCTGGATGAAGAAGGCAAGCCGGCCTTTCTAACTGGGATCGTTCAGGATATTACCGATCGCAAACTGGCGGAAGAAAAGAATCGCACGCAGGCGGTGGCACTGGAAGCTGCTGCGAATGGCATCGTCATCACCGATAAAAGCGGCGCAATTGAATGGATCAACCCAGCCTGGTCTGCCTTGACGGGATACTCCAAAGAGGAAGCGCTTGGAGTAAATCCGCGCATTCTCAAATCAGAAATACAGGATCAGGCATACTACAAAAACCTGTGGGACACGATCCTTGCCGGCAAAGTATGGCGCGGCGAACTGGTGAACAAGCGCAAAGATGGCTCTTTCTATAGCGAGGAAGAAACCATCACGCCCGTATTGGATGAACGCGGCGAGATCAGGAATTTCATTGCCATCAAACAAGACATCACCGAGCGCAAGCGGGCAGAGAATGAACTGGCGCGCGCCAACGAGCGATTGGAAAAACGCGTGCAGGAACGCACCGCCGAAATCGAATCCACGCGCCAGCGCTTGGAATTGGCTGTCAACGCGGGTGAGATCGGCGTCTGGGAGGCGAATTTCAAGGAAAACAAAATCGTCTGGGATAACCACATGCATTTGATCCACGGCACAAGCCCGGACAAGTTTGATAATTCCTTTGACGCATGGTGGAAGATAATTCATCCACAGGATGCAAAACAATCACAGCAGCGTTTTCAGGAAGCATTGGAAGTGACAGGCATATTTGTAGATGAGCATCGCATTCTGCGCGCGGATGGTTCGCTGCGGTATGTTGCCGCAAATGCCATCGTGCTTTATGACGCAGACCATAAACCTGCGCGTATGATCGGTGTGAATGTGGATGTAACCAACCGCAAACAGGTGGAGGAAACCATGCGCCGCGCCAACCTTGAAATGGAACGCGCCTTGCGCATCAAAGATGAATTCCTTGCCAATATGAGCCACGAACTGCGCACACCGCTCAACGCGGTCATGGGAATTTCAGAAAGTTTGCTGGGTCAGGCGAGCGGCAAGTTGAACGAAAAACAGCAAAGATATATAACCACCATCAACGAAAGCGGGGGGCATTTGCTCTCGTTGATCAACGATATTTTAGACCTCTCCAAGATCGAGGCGGGGCGCATGGAGTTGGATATAGCGAATGTTTCGGTTGGCACGCTGTTTGATTCCAGTTACCGCATGGTCAAGGAAATGGCGCAGAAAAAGAAAGTCGCCATCTCTTTTGAGGCAGACAAACACATTCAATATATCCGCGGCGACTCGCGCCGTTTGTTGCAAATGCTGGTGAACTTATTAAGCAATGCGGTCAAGTTTACGCCGGTTGGCGGGAAGGCGGGTGTGCAGGCGCTTGCAGACCCTGACCTAAACGAAATAAAAATCACGGTTTGGGATACGGGGATTGGGATCGCTGAAGAAAACATACCGCGCCTTTTTCAATCGTTCGTGCAATTGGATTCGAGTCTGTCGCGTGAGTATTCGGGCACAGGCTTGGGTTTGATGCTGGTAATGCAGATGGTGCGTATGCACGGCGGAAATATCAGCGTGCAGAGCAATCTCAACGAGGGCAGCCGCTTCACCATCTCGTTGCCGTGGTCGCAGGCGGAATCTGATTCGGTGGCAGATAAAAAAATTGGGAACGCCGCACCAGCCCCAACATTGGGAAAGATGCGTGTGGGAAATATCCTTTTGATAGAAGACACCGAATCCATCATCCTGCTTGTGGATGATTATTTGCAGGCGTATGGTCATCGCGTTTCGAGCGTGCGCGACGGGTTGAGCGGGCTGACAGCGGCGAGGGCTGAACATCCCGATCTGATTCTGTTGGATATTCAAATGCCCGGCATGAATGGCTTTGAAGTGATCGAGAAATTGCGCGCAGATCCATCGTTGAAGGATATTCCCGTTATCGCGTTGACTGCGCTTGCCATGCCCGGCGACCGTGAACGCTGCCTTGCGGCTGGGATGAATGACTATATAAGCAAGCCGATCCATTTAACTGAATTGACGCGGATGATCGAGAAACATTTGCAACGCACGCATACCGAAAGCAAAGGACGATAAGATGACCAGTAAGATTTTGATTGTCGATGATGAAACTTCAGGGATCATCACGCTCGAGGCAATGTTGGAAGGCGAGGGGTATGAAGTCGAGTCGGCGCGAAGCGGTGAAACTGCCCTGGAAAAGGCGGAGCAATGCCTGAGTTGAAAGTGGGCTAGCATTTGCTTATAATCTTGCCGCTCTTCGCTCTGATGGCTCCCCCCTGCGCGAAATCCACGCCCTCTCAAAGCCAAAGACCCATCAACCCTACCTTGGAGAAAATGAATGATCGAACACACCTACACTGAACCTGTTTCCAAACTGCTGACATTGGGAAGACCTGATAATCGAGGATGGCTAGATTACCCTAAGATGGGAATTACTTCCGCAAACATCCCCGAATTGATCCGCCTGGTTGAAGACAAAGACCTGCGCTGGACAGAGAATCGTGACGACATTCCCGAAGATGAAGATTTGACCGAGTGGTATGGGCAGATCCATGCCTGGCGTGCGCTGGCGCAACTCAAAGCGGAAGAGGCAATCCCCGCCTTGTTGAATATTCTCCATCAAATAGACGAGTATGGTGACGATTGGTACGGAGAAGACGCATTTGAGGTTTTCTCCGTGATTGGTCCAGCCGCGACTCGTCCGCTGGCGGAATACCTCATAAATACGGAATACGGGACTTGGGCGCGGGTGGCGGCAAGCGCGTCGCTCGAAAAAATGGCAGAGGCACATCCTGAAACCAAAGCAGAGTGCGTCTCCGCCATTGT
Organism: Anaerolinea sp.; assembly: GCA_020049345.1. Lineage (GTDB taxonomy): Bacteria > Chloroflexota > Anaerolineae > Anaerolineales > Villigracilaceae > Villigracilis. The sequence continues at coordinate 1,940 of JAIFKY010000203.1, read as the reverse complement.
CTCGGCGCTTGGCAAATATAAAGACAACGACGAGGCGCTAAACGGCTATATGATTTCGGATTTAAAGCAAATGGGCGCTGCCCTGGAACATTTGGATTTGCTCGAGCAGGCATTCAAATCGGGCAATGTGGACGAATTTATTGACGGGGATTTTGAAGACCTGCAAATTAATTTGGGGTTGAGAGAGAAGCGCAGCAAACCACACCTAAATCCATTTTTCTTCAAAGAGGAGCGACTGGTCATGGATAAAAGCCATCCCGTCATCCAGAATGAAATCAAAAAGATGAAGAAGGACAAGAACAAGAACAAACAGCAAAAGAAATCGCGTAAGAGAAATCGCAAAAAATAAAGCGTTTCCGCGAGTATCTACACCTCAGCGGCGACGTCAAAGGCGGCACAAATACCGCTGGCGACGAGAACAAATTGAAAAGTAATTTCATATTTCGAAGAGGATATATGCAGAAATTATCAAATAACAGCGACAACAAGAAACAGGAAGCTGAAAATATCGTCAGTCTTCTGAGGCTGCTAAAGATATTTCAGCAATTGGATAAAGATGCAGTTCAGGCAGTTGCGGCAGAATTAGCAAAGAAACACCTGTCAGAGGGAGAAATACTGTTTGAGCAAGGCGATGTGGGAGATGCTTTTTATATCCTCGCTTCCGGGTCGCTGCAAGCCAGCGTGAGTTCCAGTCCTGGAACTGGAGTCTTTGTCAACGCGTTGAATATCGGCGAATGTGTTGGGGAAATGTCCCTGCTGACCGGTCAGTTGCGTACGGCAACGATCACCGCATTGAAAGACAGCGAGTTGTTGTGCCTGACCAGAACCGCCTTTGAGCGCCTAGCGGAAGAATATCCCAGCCTGCTCACTGGATTGGCAGATCAATTATTGCAGCGTTTTCTGCAAGATCAAACCCGCATTGCGCTGAAAAATTTTTTCGGGGAGATTGACGACACACTGCTGCGCGACCTGTTAAAGAATTTGGATTGCGCCCGCTGTAACAGCGGACAGACTCTCTTCGAGCAAAACGACCCCGGTGACGCGATGTACATCATCATTCAAGGACGGCTGCGCTCGGTGTTGAAGAATGCCGATGGCTCCGAACACATCCTCAGCGAGTCGGGCGCCGGAGACTGTGTCGGTGAGTTCGCCCTGCTGGCGGAAAGCGGCACACCCGAAAGCCTGCGGACTGCCACCGTCTACGCCACACGCATGACCGACATGGTCGTCATCACCCGTCCCATATTCGAAAATTTATTGCGGCAATATCCGCAAGCGTTATTTACCCTGACGCGCAAGATCGTGCGGCGCGCAGTATCCGCCAGCAAGCCCAATGTCCCACTCAAGAACAACATGGTCATCACCTTGTTGCCAACGCAGGTTGGTCAGTCGCTGGGTGAGTTCACCCAACAACTCACAGCCGCATTAACCACGCTTGGTTCCACGCTATCGCTTGACGCCGCGCGCTTCGAGGATTTGTACGGCAAGAAAAGCGCATCCGCAACGCCGCTCGATCATCCGCTGAGTGCGGTGATCAACGCCTGGCTGGATGAACGCGAGCGCGAGCATGAGTACACCATCTATGATGTCGCGCCTGTATTGGATTCATCTGGAAAGTTGACCGCGTGGGCGCAGCGCTGCGTGGAAGATGCCGATCTCATTTTGTTGGTTGGCGAAGCGGATGGCGATTCCAAACCATCCGCAATCGAACAGGTCTTACCCATCACCCGCACCCGTGCGCGCATGGAACTGGCGCTGCAACATCCCTCTGATTGTCCGAGCCCAACCGGCACCGCGGAATGGCTCACGCGGCGCACCTCAAGCGCGTTTCCCATCCGCGCACATCACCATCTCCGCATGGGCAATCCTTCCGACTTTAGAAGACTCGCGCGGAGAATCATCGGCAAGCCAATTGGAATCGCATTTTCCGGAGGAAGCGC
>JAIFKY010000188.1 GCA_020049345.1 Anaerolinea sp. | reverse complement strand
CTGCAAGCCAAACTTCCGTACATTGATTCGTGGAATGAGAAACGCCGCGAATTGGCTCATCGTTACAGCGAGAAACTTGGCTCAACTCTTGTGGTCCCAATCGAGCGCGAGTGGGGCAAACATGTCTATCACCTGTATATTGTTCGCTCTGCAAGGCGCGAGGAATTACAGGCGTTCTTGAAACAAAAAGGAATCGCTTCGGAAGTTTATTATCCATTACCGCCTCATCTGGCAACGCCCTGCCGAAAGTTTGGCTACAAGGAAGGTGACTTCCCCCATGCCGAGTTGGCATCGCGTGAGACGCAACGCCCTGCCGAAAGTTTGGCTACAAGGAAGGTGACTTCCCCCATGCCGAGTTGGCATCGCGTGAGACGTTCGCGCTTCCGCTCTACCCCGAGTTGACCTTGCCCCAACAGGATGAGGTGATTGCGGCGGTGAAGGCGTTTGTGATATAGGTTTTTTGGAAAATTTGTTTATGCATGACGCAAATATTTATACAGATACTCTAAGCCGCTTGTTGGGTCTGGAAAAGTGGATTGAACAAAATGGGATGGCTGGTTACGACCCCTATGATTTGCGCGGGACGACATTGTACAGAAAAGTGCGAGCCATTCGCGGCGGCAAGGATCTGTTGAGTTTGGGTGAGCGATTAGCGCCCGTCTTAATTCGTAGATTGTTTTCAGTGAAACCAGAAGTTAATCCCAAAGCCGTTGGCTTGCTGGCATTGGGACACCTGACGCGCTTTTCTGCCACAGGCGATGCAAAGTATCGAGAGCGGGCGATTGCTTGTTTAAACTGGTTGGAAACAAATTCAAACAAGCAATATTCAGGCATGTGCTGGGGCTATCCATTTGATTGGCACACGCGCATCACCATTCCAAGGGGAACCCCGTCAGCAGTGGTTTCTTCAATTGCGGGTTGGGCGTTTTTGAAGGCGTATCGCGTTTTGAAAGAACCTCGTTATCTCGATGTCGCCGCAAGCATATCCAGATTTTTCGTAAACGATCTTAATATTGACCGTTCGAAGAATGGAAGCATTTGTTTTAGTTACACTCCGCTTGATAATTTTCATGTCCACAATGTAAATTTGTTTGTAGCGGCGCACCTGATGGAAACAGGCAATTTAACAGGCGATTTTTCTCACCGTTCACTGGCTGAAGCCGCTGTTGCTTACACTTTGAGCGAACAAACGCCGCAAGGCGCATGGTATTATTGGGGAAACCCCGATAACCATGACCCTCATGTAGATCATTATCATACGGGTTTTGTGTTGCGGTGTTTGGACAGGGTATGCAGGGTTGGGGGAGGAATGCAATGGCTTGAATCTTTGCAGCGCGGATTTACATACTATATCAGCCGTCTTTTCGACGCTTCTGGTTTGCCAAAGCCCGACCCTGATAACGCCTACCCGGTGGATGTTCATGGTTGCGCTGAGGCGGTTTTGTGTCTGACGCAGTTGCAGCCCCGTTTTCCATTTTCCGCATCTTTGCTGAATAAAACCCTGCAATGGACGTTGAATTCTATGCAGGATAAAGACGGTCATTTCCACTATCGGAAATACCCCCGCTATTCCATCCGTATTCCTTTTTTGCGTTGGGGACAATCCTGGATGTACTGGGCTTTGGCTGAACATACTGCTAATATGAGATTTACGGAGCGTAAATGATTAAAGCCTTACTAAATTGGTTTTTTCTTTTTTGGGTGGAATTTTTGCCATATGGAAAAATACCAGATAATGTTAAAAGAATTATTTTGACGAAATATGGTGCTGTAATTGGGGTAAACCCAACCATTCATTCTGGAGTTTGGATCCGTCCAGTAGATAAATTGGTTGTAGGCGATAATGTTGTTATCAGTAGAGACGTGGTGATTACTACGGCCGGCGGGGTCGCTATTGGCAATGATGTAATGATTGGGTATGGCAGTAAACTTATCTCTGCTAATCATATTATCCCAGACAAAAAAGGTAATATTCGCTTTTCCGGACATGAAAATAAGCCGATAACAATAGAAGATGAAGTCTGGATATCGGCTCAAGTGGTTATTTTGCCGGGAGTGCGAATGGGGAAAGGTTCTGTAGCGGCGGCAGGGGCGGTGGTTACAAAAGATGTGCCGCCTTATGTGATTGTAGGCGGTGTTCCTGCGCGGTCTATCCGGTATCGAAAATGAGCAGCATTTTACTGTGTTGGGAAGTTGAAAAGTATCTATACGTGGAGTAAGACAAAGAAAATACAATGTATGACCAAATAAAAAAACTAGGAAAACAATCTGTTATATATGGGTTGGGAGGGATACTCACCCAAATCGTCGGCATCTTGTTGATACCGATTTATTCGCGTTACCTGACCCCGGAAGATTATGGGGTGGTTCAAATCTTATTGGTGACGGCGGGCTTTTTATCCATTGTCATGGAGTTGGGATTCAAAACCGCGCTTTTTCGTTCCGTCATGCACGACGAAACCCATGACAAACAAACGATTTACAGCGCGGCGTTCTACACCATGCTTATCGCTGGCTTTATAATCCTTGGGGCGGGAATTATCTTCTCGCGCGGCATTTCCGTTCTGATGTTCGCTTCATCTGGATATTCTTATGTCATAAGAGTCATGCTCGCCACTGCCGCCCTTGAACTGCTGGATGTCATCCCATTGACGAAGTTGAGAATCGAGGGACGATCCACACAGTATTCGACGCTCAATTTCTCCGCCTTCCTGCTGCGAATAGGGCTACAGATACTTTTTGTCGTTTTCCTGCGGCGCGGCGCGGCTGGATCCATCGAAGCCAACGCCATTCAGGCGCTGTTGTTTGGAATTTATTACCTGTTCATCATCAGAAGAGATTTGGTCGCGCGGTATTCTGTGCCCGCTGTTCGCGCACTTTTGCAAGTAGGTTTGCCGCTCATCCCCGTGCTGCTTGCCGGTAAAGTTTTGGTCATGGCAGACCGTTATTTTTTGGCAAACTATGCGGGGCTGGATGAAGTGGGTATTTACTCAATGGGATACAAAATTGCAACAGCGGTTTCGCTTGCCGTAGGCGCGTTTCAGACCGCCTGGTCGCCCGCCTTGTATGCGGCGGCAAAGAAGCCGGATTACATGCAGTTTTATGCGCGGACAATGACCTATGTTGTTTTTGTCTGCGGCTATCTCGCTTTGGGTCTTTCCGTGCTGGCGCAGGATGCGCTGAAAATTCTTGTCGCACCGGAGTATTTTTCAGCCTATCAGGTTGTTCCTCTGGTCTCTTTGTCCTATGTGTTTTACGGCGCGTATTTTGTGACCATCACCGGAATGCAACTGCATAACAAAATGTATCAACTTCCGTATGTCACCATCAGCGCGGCAATTTTTCAATCTGCGCTCAATTTTCTTCTTATCCCCCGTATGGGAATGATGGGCGCTGCGTTTTCCACCGCAGTTTCCTATTTTGTCATGCCGCTGCTCGCCGTCTGGTTTTCGCGCGGATATTTTCATGTCGGGTATGAGTATGCCCGCCTGACAAAGATGGCGGCAGTTGGCGTGGCTCTTTATTTTCTCAGCCTTTTTATACAGGTTGATAACGTCTGGTTATCTTTTGCTTATAAGGGCGCTTTGGCGGCTTTATTTCCGCTCTTCCTGTATTTTGCCGGCTTTTATTCCCGTGAAGAGAAAGACCGTGTGGCGCTGATTTTGCAAAAGATAAAATCCAGATTTTTAATGCAAGGAGATAAAAAACTACCATGACTCGCATTGGTATGATTCTAGAAAAAAAGTTTCCCCCTGATATTCGCGTAGAAAAGGAAGCGCGCGCGCTTGTCCACGCTGGTTTTGATGTCGCCCTTTTGTGCAGGGCATCCGACGGGCAGGCGGCGCGTGAAGATTTGAAATACGGCTTGCAGTTGTACCGAACGGGGCTCAAGCCCATATCCCTGTTACAAAAGGTGTCAAGGCGGTTGACTTTGGTGGATGAAGCATGGTTGGACGCAATCCGTCAATTCATTCGTGATTTTCAACCTGACGCGCTGCATGTTCATGATTTCCCCCTTGTGCGGACCGCCCTAAACATTGCGAAGGAGTTTGACCTGCCGGTTATTGCAGACTTGCATGAAAACATGCCCGCCGCCCTGCTCGTTTATCGCGCAACCCAACCCCCGTTGCAGCGCGTGAAAGACTCGATTGAACGGAATTATTACCTGTGGAAGTGGCATGAAAAAAAATCCCTGCCGCTTTGCGAGCGCGTCATTGTTGTTGTGCCAGAAGCGGCGGAAAGGCTGCCTTCTTACGGAATCCCCAGTTCGCAGATTTCTGTCGTATCCAACACAGAGGCTGACGCCACATTTGACTTGCAAAACCTCGATGAACAGGTCTTGTCCCTCTATCAAGATAAGTGGATAATTTCTTATATTGGCGGTGTCGGAGTCCACCGCGGCATCAACACGGTGATTCGCGCTATGCCGCATCTTGTAAAACAAATCCCCAATTTCCTCTTTCTTATTGTCGGTGCAAACCTGGAGAATCGTTATTCGCAACAGTTGATGCAATTGGCGGATAAACTTGGCGTCAAAGACCATGTGGAGATGATTGGCTGGCAGCCTTTTGAAAAGGTCAGTTCTTATGTCTCCATTAGCGCCGCCTGTCTTGTGCCTCACGCGCGGACGGAACATACTGAAACCACCGTGCCGCACAAATTGTTTCAATATATGCTGGCGGGCAAGCCCGTCATCGTCAGCGATGTGCGCCCGTTGAAACGAATTGTGGAGGAGACGCAGTCCGGGCTGGTCTTTGCGGCGGACAACCCCTTGTCTTTTGCGGATAAGGTAATGACGCTCCATAAAGACGTCGAGTTGGGTAAAAAACTCGGCGAAAATGGGCAAAAAGCTGCTGACGGGCGTTATTCATGGATTCACGACGCCCGCCGTCTAGTTGAAGTTTATGAGAAAATTTCAGAACGAAAAAAGTGAGTCCATTGCCAACCCTATGAAAAAAATAATCGTCATGTGCCACGCCGACCCCAATGTAAGCCCGCGCCCCAATCGGATGCTGTGCTGGTTGAAAGACGATTTCGATGTCCTGGCGGTCTCTCCAACTGAGGCAAAAATCGAAGACGTGAGGTCGCTGGCATACCGCCCTGCGCATAAGAACAAATATGTTGCCGCGTTCAAACAGGCGTTTTTGAGGTATTTTTACCTTTTGCTTGGGCAATACGAAGAGTCCAACTGGCAAAGCCTGCCCGGCGCGCGCAATTTGATTCCCGCCCTCGCCGCTGAAAACGCCGACCTGATCATTTCCCACGACCTCATGCTCCTGCCGCTGGCTTTTCTGGTCAAGTCGAAGACCGCAAAGGTGATGCTGGACGCGCGCGAATACTACCCGCGCAACTTCAGCGATAACTGGTTTTGGCGGATGACAAGAGGGCCGGTAAATGAGCGCCTGTGCAAGACCTACCTCAAAATGTGCGACAAGGTGATTACGGTCAGTCCCGGCTTGGCGGAGGAATATCGCCGCGAATTTGGGATTGACGCCGAAGTCGTGATGAGCCTTCCCTCCCGCCAGGATTTGCGCCCCAGCGCCACGCAGCCCGGCGTCATCCGCATGATTCATCATGGATACGCAAATCCATCACGGAGAAATGAATTGATGCTGGAGTTGATGGATTATCTTGACGACCGCTTCACGCTGGATTTGATGATGATGATTACCGACGCGGCGTATTGGAATAAAATTGTCACGATGGCAAACGCCCGAAAAAATATCCGCATCGTTCCCCCCGTGCCAATGCCAAAAATCGTCGAGACTGTCAATCAATATGACATCGGCTTGTATCTTGCGTTTCCCACCAATTTCAATGTGGAATACATGCTGCCCAATAAACTATTCGAATTTATCCAGGCGCGGCTGGCGGTGGCGATTGGTCCCAGCGTAGAAATGAAGGCGATTGTGGAAAAATACGAGTGTGGCATTGTCTCGCGTGATTTTTCGCCACAGTCGCTGGCGCAGGAATTGAACAAACTCGACGACGAAAAAATTATGGCGCTCAAACAAAAATCGCACCAAGCCGCGCTGGCATTGAACGCTGAAGCCAACGGAATCCGAATCCGCGAAATTGTTGTCGGGCTGATGGATTGAAATGCAGCGCGTATTGATTACCGGCATTTCGGGTTTTGTCGGCTCATGCTTGCGGGCGGCGCTTTTGCCTTCGGCGGAGGTGGCAGGTTTCGACGCAGCGAACCGTTTGCGGGACAGCCGCATTTATACCGGCGACATTACAGACGGCGGCGTTCTGCTCGATGTCCTGCGCCGCGTTCAACCCGATGTTATTTTCCACCTGGCTGGGATTCTCAAATCGCCGCAGCATGCCGATTTCTACTCGGTTCACGTTTTGGGGACGGCGGCGCTGCTCGATGCGGTCATCGAATCTGGCTTGCGCCCGCGGGTCGTGGTCGCCAGTTCCAGCGCGGTGTATGGCGCGGGCGTCGGCGCCAAACCGATATCTGAATCTTTCAGACCGCGCCCGCTGACTCACTATGCGGCGAGTAAAATCGCCCAGGAGACGATTGCCCTGCGTTACTTCGAGGCGTTCAACCTGCCCGTGATTTGCGCGCGCACGTTCAACCTGCTGGGTCCCGGGCTTTCGCCCGGCATGGCTCCCTCTGCTTTTGCAAAGCAAATTGCCCAGGCGGAAAAAATTGGCAAGCCCGCCCAAATTGCCGTCGGCGACCTGTCTGCCCGCCGCGATTATGTGGATGTCCGCGACGCTGTCCGCGCCTATGCCCTGCTC
>JAIFKY010000211.1 GCA_020049345.1 Anaerolinea sp. | reverse complement strand
CGTCTTGCCATGATCAATATGACCCATGGTGCCCACATTCAGATGCGGTTTGTTGCGGTCAAATTTTACCTTCGCCATAGTGAAACTCCTTAATTAGAAAAGAACAATTATGCTTTTAAAATTTCTTCTGCCACTGACTGCGATACTGGCGCATAGTGGTCAAATTCCATGTTAAAGACGCCGCGTCCCTGTGTCGCGGACCGAAGTTGTGTTGCATACCCAAACATTTCAGCCAGCGGAACCATTGCCTTAACTGCCTGTGCGTTTCCAAGGCGAACTTCCATTCCTTGAATCAAGCCGCGACGGCTGTTAATCTGTCCCATAACATCACCAAGATATTCTTCTGGAACAACAACTTCAACCTTCATCATCGGCTCAAGCAAAATAGGATGTCCCTTTTGCACGCCTTCCTTGAAGCCTAAAATAGCGGCCATCTTGAACGCCATTTCACTTGAGTCAACTTCATGGAAAGAGCCGTCGAACAATGTGACTTTTATGTCTACAACAGGGTATCCAGCAAGCACACCACCCTCAGCCGCTTCTTTAACACCTTTATCAATTGGGTTGATATATTCTTTGGGAATAGAACCGCCCACAATTTTATTTTCAAATACAATGCCGCTTCCACGCTCACCTGGCTCCAAAGAAAACACGACATGGCCGTATTGACCCTTACCACCAGATTGTTTGGCGTACTTGTAATTGACTTCTTTTACCGCTTTGGTAATCGACTCGCGGAATGCAACGCGCGGGGCTCCGACATTCGCCTGCACCCTAAATTCACGCAATAAACGGTCTACGATGATATCAAGGTGCAACTCGCCCATTCCCCTAAGGATGGTTTGCCCAGAGTCCTCGTCGGTATTTACATGAAGTGTAGGATCTTCTTCAGCTAACTTACGAAGAGCCTCGCCCATTTTTTCTTGATCTGCAGAACTCTTAGGTTCAATCGCGATTGAAATAACTGGTTCAGGAAAGGAAATAGTTTCAAGAACAAGGGGCTTTGTATCACAAAGGGTATCGCCGGTGAAACTTTCCTTGAAACCTAATACAGCGCCAATATCACCAGAACGTATTTCAGCAACATCCTCTCGATGATCGGCGTGCATACGGATCAGGCGTCCAATGCGCTCTTTTTTGCCTTTTTTAGTGGAGTTCTGCACGGTTTGACCCTGGCTCAAAACGCCAGAGTAAACACGAACATAAGCAAGACGACCTACATAAGGATCAGTTACAATTTTGAATACTAACGCGCCCAAAGGAGCATCATCCTGCGCGAGAATTTCGAATGTGCTTTCAGGATCGCCGGGTTCAGACACAGTCATAGACGGCTTGTCTGCTGGAGAAGGAAGGTAGTCAACCACAGCATCAAGCAGAACCTGCACGCCTTTGTTCTTCAATGAAGAACCGCAAAACACGGGAGCAGTCTTATTGGCGAGAACACCTTTACGAAGAGCAAGCTTTAATTCATCTATGCTAATTTCCTGAGCTTCCAGGAACTTCATTGTCAATTCATCGTCAAGTTCAGCAATCTTTTCCACCATTTTGGCGCGAGATTGTACTGCTTGTTCTTTTAGTTCGTCAGGGATTTCAACAATGTGCGGATCTTTACCTAGATCATCTTCCCAAATAATAGCCTTCATCGTAAGAAGATCTACTACACCCTTAAATGTTGCTTCAAAACCAATTGGGATTTGCATTGGAATAGGATTGGCGCCCAAACGATCGATAATTGTTTCGATTGTTCGCTCAAAAGAAGCACCAACACGATCCATCTTATTAACAAAACAAATGCGCGGCACGCCATAACGATCAGCCTGACGCCACACAGTCTCGGATTGAGGTTCAACACCTTGGACAGCATCGAACACAACAACACCACCATCCAACACACGTAAAGAACGTTGAACTTCAGCGGTAAAATCAATGTGACCGGGCGTGTCAATAATGTTGACTTGGTAACCTTTCCACTCCGCCGATACAGCCGCCGAAACGATGGTGATACCACGTTCGCGTTCCTGAACCATCCAGTCGGTTACTGTTGTACCATCATCAACAGAACCAATTCGATGCGTCATGCCCGTATAGAACATGATACGCTCGGTGGTTGTTGTTTTTCCAGCGTCAATGTGGGCAATAATGCCTATATTTCTGTATTTTTCCAGCGGATGCTCGCGTGCCATACTAACTACTTCCTTAAAAAATATTATTAAAAACTAAACACGGTAATGGGAGAAGGCTCGGTTCGCCTCTGCCATTTTATGGGTCTCATCGCGTTTGCGAATAGCTGAACCAGTTTCGTTGAAAGCGTCGATCAACTCAGACGCAAGTTTATCTGAAAACGACTTACCAGAACGATCGCGTGCCGCGGACAGAATCCACCGAAGCGACAAAGTCATACGGCGGTCTGATGAAACCTCCATAGGCACTTGATACGTTGCACCACCCACACGGCGTGGACGCACTTCCATTGCAGGACCAACATTTTTAAGCGCACCATCGAAAACATCCAGCGGATTTTTTTCGGTACGCTCTTTAATTAAATCCATCGCATCATAGATCAGGCGAACGGCTGTACTTTTCTTGCCACTTTTAAGTACATGCTGAACCATGGTTTGTACATTGATGCTATTAAAACGGCTATCGGGAAGAATTTCCCGTTTCTCAGGTTTTGCTCTACGCATGCTCTACTCCATCTATATATTACTTCGGACGCTTAGCGCCGTACTTGGAACGACCTTGCTTACGATTGGCAACGCCGGTTGTATCAAGAGAACCACGAACGATGTGATAGCGCACACCGGGCAGATCTTTCACACGACCACCGCGTACGAGCACAACAGAGTGCTCTTGCAACTGGTGACCTTCACCGGGAATGTAAGCCGTAACTTCAATCCCATTGGTCAAACGCACGCGCGCAATTTTGCGCAACGCGGAATTTGGTTTCTTGGGTGTCATGGTACGAACAACAGTACAAACGCCGCGTTTTTGCGGAGCGCCCTTGTCCTGTCGTACGCGACGCTGCTTGAAGCTGTTCAATGTAAATTGAAGAGCGGGCGCCTTGCTTTTTGTCTTGCTGTTTTTGCGGCCCTTGCGGACCATTTGATTTACTGTCGGCATAATGGACTCCGATTACAAATTATTTCACGATTTCGTTTGAATATTCGCAAGAAATGAGACCATCAACAACAATTCCTGATGGCCTCATTTGTAGCTGCCAATGAGTCGAGTGGGGAATAAAGCCACTCTTGTTTTCTGGGCAACGGCTGATTAGTTTATCACGCCGTACCGGTTGCGTCAATGGGAATTTCTACTTCTTCCCAGATCGATTCTCGCCAAGGCTAAGCAAGCCAGTATCATGTTTCGGTGGATGCGCTTTCTCGTCGTCTTTACCGAACTTGACCACATCGCCGCTTTCGTTAATCGCCTCTACTGCAAGTCCAAGGGATTGTAATTCTTTGACAAGCACACGGAATGAAGCAGGGATGCTCGGCTCTTCAATCGGCTCACCTTTCACAATCGCTTCATAGGTATTTACGCGACCCTGAACATCATCCGATTTGACGGTAAGCATTTCCTGGAGGGTGTGCGCGGCGCCGTATGCTTCAAGCGCCCACACTTCCATTTCACCAAAACGCTGACCGCCGAACTGCGCCTTACCGCCAAGTGGCTGTTGCGTGACCAAACTATATGGTCCAGTGGAGCGCGCATGAACTTTATCCTCAACAAGGTGATGAAGTTTGAGAATGGTCATAACACCAACCGTCACTGGCTGATCGTACGGAAGTCCGAGTTTGCCATCGCGCAAAGTTTGCTTGCCGAGCGTGGGTAACGGCAAACCTTTTTCTTTAGCCAATTCCTGCGCAGTTTCGTGGATTTTATCTTCCGCGACGCGACGTGTAACTCCATTGGTCTCCATCCACAGTCGTAAGCAGGCTTTTACGGTGATCTCATCTACTTCTGGATCAGGATTTGCAACATCACGGTCATCAAGCAGAATCTCTTCGGGTTTGGAGTAGCCCTTATCGCGCAACCACTCTTTGGCTGTGGCATGACGCGCATAATCAGAATCGTTCAGACTGTATACATCGTACTTCCGCTTGCCAAGCCAATGTTCAAGGTACAAGCGTCGAACTTCGTCGTCATCCTGAATGGCATTGGGTTCATACTCTTGCTCTTTGAGCCATTCCCACGCGCGCTCAGCGGATTCTTTCCAGGACTGATCCATAATCCAGGCACGAGCGAGTTCGGCTTCGATCTGCTCCTCGGTTGCGCCGTCAAATACTGGCGTAATTGCACGGAAACCCATGCGCTTTGCCGCCCAACCAAGATGCACTTCCAAAACCTGACCGATGTTCATACGACCAGGAACGCCGAGTGGGTTCAAAATGAGATCAACAGGAGTGCCGTCTTCAAGGAAGGGCATATCTTCCACGGGAACGACCTTGGAAACAACGCCTTTGTTACCGTGGCGTCCCGCCATTTTGTCGCCCGCTGTAATCTTGCGACGCTGCGCCACGGAAACGCGCACCATCATATCCACACCAGCAGAGAGATCAGAATTGTCTTCGCGGGTAAATACTTTCACATCCACGACTTTACCGCGCTCGCCATGAGGCATACGCAACGAAGTATCTTTCACATCACGTGATTTCTCACCGAAGATGGCGCGCAATAAACGTTCTTCAGGGGTAAGTTCTTTTTCACCTTTGGGTGTGATCTTGCCGACAAGAATATCATTTGGTCCAACTTCTGCGCCGATGCGAATGATGCCGTTTTCATCCAGGTCTTTGATCGCGTCATCGCCCACATTGGGAATGTCACGGGTAATTTCTTCGGGTCCTAGTTTTGTATCACGCGCTTCTACTTCATGCTTTTCGATATGAACTGAGGTAAAGCGATCTTCCTGAACAAGGCGTTCGGAAAGCAAAATAGCATCTTCAAAATTACCACCCTCCCATGAAAGGAAAGCGACAACCACATTTTGCCCAAGAGCGAGTTGCCCATTGTCTGTAGAGGAGGAATCGGCGATGATATCGCCAGCCTTGATCAATTGCCCCTTTACAACGGAAGGGCGTTGATCAATACAAGTGCTTTGGTTGGAACGCTGGTACTTACGCAATTGATAGACGCGATTTCCGCTTTTCTTTTCCTTGACCGTGATAGTAGCACCGGTAACAGATACAACCTCGCCGTCTGCATCAGCGACGACAACCTGCCCAGAGTCAAGCGCGGCATGACCTTCCATCCCCGTTGAAACAAGTGGGGTTTCAGGACGTACCAGCGGAACAGCCTGCGCCATCATGTTCGAGCCCATGAGCGCACGATTGGCATCGTCATGCTCCAGGAACGGAATCAGCGCCGCGCTAATACCAACAACCTGATGCGGAGCCACATCCATGTAATCAATCGCTTCTGAATTCGAGAACATAAAGCCAGAATGGTATCGGCAGGAAATACGCTCACGCGAAAACTCCTTGCTAGCATTCAAGTGAGAATTAGCCTGAGCAATGGTGTATTTATCTTCCGCATCTGCTGAAAGGTACACAATTTCATCAGACACATACGGAACAATATTAATATCACTTCCAGATTTTGAAACTCTCTTCAAGGATTTTGCATCAAGAAGGGTTCCCGACTTGAAAAGCAACTCATCACTCTTCGAATCTTTAACATCTTCGCGCAAAGTACGCCCTTCCAGACGCTCGTCGGTTGAAGGCAAAGTTCTGTATACTCTGCGGTAGGGTGTTTCAATAAAACCATATTCATTTACACGGGCGAACGAAGCCAAACGACCAATCAGACCAATGTTTGGTCCTTCAGGTGTTTCAATTGGGCAGATACGACCATAATGCGAGTGATGGACATCGCGCACATCGAATCCAGCGCGTTCACGGCGAAGACCGCCAGGTCCCAAAGCAGAGAGCGTGCGCTTGTGGCGCAACTCAGCCAACGGGTTGGTTTGATCCATAAACTGAGAGAGTTGCGAAGATCCAAAGAATTCGCGCAACGCAGCAACCACAGGGCGGATATTGACCAACGTCACCGGCGACAACTGCTCCTGATCACGAATGGACATGCGCTCTTTGATCACGCGCTCCATGCGGCGCAAACCAATGCGAAGTTTGTTTTGGATCAACTCACCCACCGTCTTAACACGACGATTACCCAAATGGTCAATGTCATCGGGACGTTCAGCGCCATTGTTGATCTGGATCATGCGGCGGATCAAGCGGATTACATCGCTTTTTGAAACAGTGCGATGCGGGATGGGAATGTTCAGGTCAAGTTTCTGATTTAATTTGTAGCGGCCTACGCGCTCAAGATCGTAGTGCCTTTGATCAAACAACTGCTCTTCAAGGAACTGGCGCGCATTATCAAGCGTTGCAGGATCTCCAGGACGCATCTTTTTGAAGAATTCGATCAATGCGGCATTTGGGATTGACTGATTGGAAAG
>JAIFKY010000191.1 GCA_020049345.1 Anaerolinea sp. | reverse complement strand
ATAAAGGAGCGCGGGTTTAAGCTGGCTTTTGTTGACCACTTGAAAATATTTGGAATGTGGTTTGCCTGGCTGGCGCTTGTGTATTTCATCCTCTGGCCGGGTATGTGGGTTGCGCCGGGCAAAATGCTTTATGAAGTGTATGGCAACGCTTTCAGTTATGCCTTGCAGGGCGCGCGCCTGCAAGTTACGCACGAACTGCAACCTTCAACATTCAATCTGGCTGTGGCGCGGGGAACCGTTTGGAATTTTGTAAAGAGCGTCACCTTACGCACCACGCCAGTTGGCTGGGCTGGGGTTCTGCTGTCTTGTGTTTTCTTTTTTGCGCGCGGGGAGAAACCGTTTTTCGCTATTTTCAAAAAACTGATCGTCTATTTATTTATCACAGCGGCGATGTTTATTTTGCTGTTTAGTTTTGCGCAGGGGCGTAATTCTCCGCATTACATTATGACCAGTTACACCAGCATGGATGCAATTGCCGCCCTGGGTTGGTGTGCCTTGCTTGGGTGGCTGGAAATGAAATGGGAAACAGGATCCAGCCTGAGGGCGCGCCCTGCTCTCGCTCGAAGGATTCAAACGGGCGGAGCGGTTTTGCTCATCAGCCTCCAGTTGGCAGGCGCGCTGGCGTTTTATCCGTATTACTATATTTATTACAATCCCATTTGGGCAAAGGTTTCAGGGTGGACTTTTGCTTCTGATTATGGGGAAGGGTTTGAACAAGCCGCGGCGTATTTGGCGCAAAAACCCAATGCCGCAGCCTTGAAGGTTTTTGCGTTTCGCGCGCGCGGGCCTTTTTCGTACTTTTTTCCCGGGCAGACGATTATCCTTAACCCATTATTTATCGAAGAGCCTGGGATGGTTTCAATGTTTGAAAGGTTGAAGCAGGCAGATTACCTTGTGATCAATGACGCGTTGGGTCCGCGTACTGCGCGAACAGAATTGTTTGTGCAGGCATTGAGCGGCTTGCCGCCAGAACATGATATTTACGTCAACGGCGCCTCCACGATCCATATATATCGCATTGCAGATTTGCCGCCGGCGTTTTATGAATTGCGCGATAAATAAAAGGCGCGCAAGGCAGGGGTTTTCTTAAAAATCGTGTGTAACGTGTTTCGTTTGAAGGTTTACGAAACACACCCATATAAATTTTTGAGTTGACATGCCCCATTCGCTATGATATAAAAGATCAATGGTTTTTTTGATCTGCACTCATCCAGAGAGGTGGAGGGGATAATTTTTTGTGACCTCGGCAATTGTTCAGGCGGATAAGTCTGATTGATGAGGGTAGCGTGAGTCAGGAAGGTACGCCTCTCATTTTAGAGAGGCGTTTTTGTTGTATGCTTAAAGGAAAATTATGGAAATCGGCGAAACAATTTATGTGACCACGCGGGAGGAATTCCGCGAGTGGCTTGTAAAAAATCACAAGACCTGCAAAGAAATTTGGTTGATTCAGTACAAGAAATTTACGCAAAAACCATCCATTCCCTATGCGGATGCCGTTGAAGAAGCCATCTGTTTTGGCTGGATTGACGGCTTCGAAAAAGGCATGGACGATCAACGTTTTGCCAAACGCTTCACGCCGCGCAGACAAAAATCCCTGTGGACTGATACAAACATGGAACGCGCGCGCAGGATGATCGAAGAAGGTAAAATGACCGAAGCGGGGCGGGCAACTTTGCCCAAAGGTATTTGAATGAATTGACTTTTTTAGAAACGACTCAATACAAAGGAAGGTAGGTAACCATGGAAGATAGAATCAAAATCCAGGAATTGATCGCTCATTTTGCCAACAGTTTCGATGTGAAAGATTGGGAAGGACTGCAATCTTGTTTTACCGAAACGTTCTATTCGGATTATTCCGACCTGCGCGGCACGCCGCCCGAGAAGATTTCGGTGAAGGAATATGTGAGGCTGCGCCGTGAAGGATTGGATCCTTTGAAGATACAACATTTGGTGAGTAACTACGAAATAAAATTCACCGATTCGATCAACGCCACCTGCCGTGCTTCGATGGTTGTCTGGCGCAAAACGGACAAGGAAGATTTTATTACACACTGCATCTATACCTTCCAGTTGGTCGCGCAAAACGCAGAGTGGAAGATCAGCGGAATTACGCAGAAAGTTTTGTGGAACGAAGGAACTTCCTCCATTTACAAAGGCGCGAAGAGTTAACTTAACCGCACAGGTGTGGGAAGCCCGCAAAAAATATTTGGCTCTCACCCTGGAATGTCATGAATTGTCCTGAATGCGGCGCTCCCGAAACTTTATGCAAAACACGCTTCGATGAAATTCTCGTTTTGGAATTCACCGAAGCGTGTTTTGGCGCAGTCCATCATTTGACCGTCGCCGCGCGAAGGCTGGCTTCACCTACGCGGATTGTTGCATGAATTCCTCATCGAAAACAAACCACCTGAATTCATCCGCAAGCAAAACAAGGATTTGGTGAACAGCGGTAAGAGAACGTTCAAAATTGCGTCAAGAAATGGATTGCATGTTATCAACAAATCCACGTGGATGAAGACGATTCTGGATGTCCGCGCGGAGAATGCGGAAGTTTATTGCGCGGATGTGACGACGTGGGCGAGGTCCGCGCTGGAAGAGGCTGAGGCGATTGCGATATGATTATTCTCACCCTCGAAACCGTACGGACGTGAACGTCCGTGTTAGCCTACCAATCGATTCGCGTAGCACGGGGATTAATCCCACAAGATTCTCGTTGGATAAGGCGCAAAATTTGGAAGTGTAAAGATGTCAAATGCAGCTAATAAAGGCAAAGAGATCGAAGACTTAGTCGAGAAAATCTGCACCAAGATGTTCTTCTCGGATTTTACGGTCAGGAGTCAAAAATTCAAAAATGCCAGTAAACAAGAAAAGGAAGTGGCAGATATTTTGATACCTTTTGACGATATCATGTTGGCAGTACAGGTAAAAACAAAAACCGATAACAAACCGTTTTCAGAAAAAAACGAGACTGATATCGCGAGAATTGACAGTAAAATCGAAGATGCTATTAAGCAATTCAAAACTATAAAACGCGCCATTGCCAACTCACGAATAAAAGAATTAGAGACAACAAGGGGACACAGAATTCCCTTTGACGCGGCAAAATACAAAAAAATAATAGGAATTGTAATTCTTGATTTAATTGGCGAGGATGATTTTCCTTCTGACGAGCGAATCGCAATTATTAATGGATTCGAAACGCGATATGACATTCCTATTCATATTTTTAAGCGTGATTATTTTGAGATCATCTCGTCTGAAATAGACACAATGCCAGATTTTATTCACTATATTGAGACAAGAGAAACGCTATTTTCTGAAAATCTTTTTGCCATTCCGCCTCTTGAACTTAATTTATTGGCTTTCTACAAGGTCGAGCCAGAAGATTTGAAAATTGCAATTCAGGAAAATTCCGTGGTCATAATTGACGATGGATACTGGGAATGGTATCAACAAGATTGTAAAGATTTAATTGAAAGAAGAGACGCATACAATCGTCCCAGCTATTTAATTGATAACGTAATTAATTGGCTTCATAGTAGCGTAGGTTTTGACCCGAATAAGTATGGCATTAATTTAGACCCATTTGGTTACTTTGGAAATGAAGCGCAAGGAACAGTTCAAGCATATTTGGCTGTTGCAACTGAATTAGCAAAAACTTCCCGCCTTACTCGCCGTAAGTTGGGCGAAAAAATGTTTGAATGTGTTGAAAGAGCAAGCAAGAATGGCTTGGCTTATTCTTTAATTATTGATAAAGAAAATAACAGTGGAATTGTCATTTTGGCAAGTGAGAAAGACAGAACGGAAAGAAGCAAAATATTATATAGTGTCTCTGTAGCAGGATATTGTCTTCAAAACCTAACTAAAATTGTAGGATTCGCTACTGAGCCTCTAGGCATCAGTATGAGATCATATGATGTAATTTTTTTATCAGGCGTTGACTTTGAGAATAGAGCAGAAGCAGTTGAAAATGCAAAAAAGATGTTTGGAACATATTCTGAAGCAAAGTTTTTCGAGTTTCTAAACTTGCCAGATAAAGAAATAAAATAAATCAAGACTCGTGTATATCAGGAGCATGGTATGACACCAAAACCATTTTATGAGATAGACCCTAAAGCATATTTATTTGAAAAAAATAACCGCCCAGAGGAAAAAGTACGGCAATGGGTTTTATTTGAATTACTTTCCACATACGGAATAAACATCAATGATATTCGAGTTGAGGTTCCCATAAAAATTGGGAGTACAAAAATACGAGCCGACGTTGTTGTTTTAAACAACCATGTTCCCATGATAGTAATTGAATGCAAAGAAGAAAATGAGACAGACCTAAGTGAAGCAATGAAACAGGCAGTTAGTTATGCAGAATCAGGACTTGGTGCAATTTTCGCTGTTGCTACAAATGGTCATGAATGGATTGTTAAACGAAAACAATATGGAGAATGGGTTTCGGTCATGGACTTGAGCCGACCTACACAAAATTCTCCAACAAATGATTTAATTTATCTTTTCTGGTTTCTTGACGGATTGAGACCATTATTCTTTTGGATTTACAGGCAGGTACCTGCAAATAATGCGCAACTATTCTTTAGTCGATTACAAAAATACCTTGATCTTAAATATGATGATTTTTCCGATGTGGATCCAAATTTATATAAACTTACAAATTCTTTCTTGAAAATCATTGCTTGGAGAGATTATGAAAAAGTTACAGGTGATGATCATGACAAGATAATTGAGTATATAAAAGAAGAAATAGGAAATGCCCGTAAATTCGCAAAAAATTTTTTTCAAAAATACAATGTTGAATATGAAATTCGCGACGATAAACCTTTGTTTGGCCATATTGAGCCCCCTGAACGAGCAGTTTTTTATTTGGGCACAAAACTTAGTGAGCTTGCCAAACAAAACCGTGGCCTAAGAAATAATTCGATGCAGTTATTGAGATTTACTACTTCGCTATCAAAGTATTTAGTCTCGGCTGGCGAAGCAGGTAAATATTTGGATGTTTCAGAGGGTTTAGTAAATGATTTTTTTAATTTTGTCGATCCTTACTTGTTACAAAAGTTTAATGTTGTCATTCCAGATCGCTTAGATGAGTTTATGTCTGATTTTTACGAGAACTTTGAATCTGATTGGCAATCTATTGTAAAGAATGATTTGAATACTAAGGAGATTTAATGACCCAACAAAAATACACCAACCGCCGTTACCTCGACGCCCTCGAAAAGAAAGTCCTCGTTTTCGACGGCGCGATGGGAACGAGCCTGCAACTGCAAAACCTGACCGCCGAACATTTTGGCGGCGAGCAATACAACGGATGTAACGACTACCTTGTCATCTCATATCCCGAAGCCGTGGAAAAAGTCCACCGCTCCTTCCTCGAAGTCGGCGTGGATGTGCTCGAAACGGACACCTTCCGTTCCAACCGTTTGACGATGCAGGAATACAAACTGCAAGACCGCATCCTTGAAATCAACATGGCGGCGGCGCGTTTGGCAAGAAGACTGGCGGATGAGTATTCAACGAAAGAAACGAGTAACGAGTCACGAGACGCGCAGGGCGCAACTCGTCCCTCGTCCCTCATTACTCATCACCCAAGGTTTGTTGCTGGCTCAATGGGACCCACAGGCAAACTTCCCTCCACCACCGACCCCGAATTATCGAATATTGCCTACGACGAATTAATAGATATTTTCCGCGAGCAGGCTGTCGGTTTGATTCAAGGCGGCGTTGATCTGCTGCTGATCGAAACTTCGCAGGATATTCTTGAAGTCAAAGCCGCCATCACTGGCATTCACAATGCCTTCGCCGAGACAAATGTCTGGTTGCCGATTCAGGCTCAGGTTACATTGGACACGACGGGGCGCATGTTGCTCGGCACAGACATCAACGCCTCGCTCACCATTCTCGAAGGCATGGGCATCGATGTCATCGGGCTGAATTGTTCAACGGGTCCCGAACACATGCGCGAGCCGATCCGCTTTCTTGGCGAAAATTCCACCCTGCCCGTTTCGTGCATTCCAAACGCGGGACTTCCGCTCAACGTGGATGGGCAGGCGGTCTATCCGCTGGAACCTGAACCGTTCGCGAATGATATGTTCGAGTTTGTGACGAAGCACAACATCTCGGTCGTGGGCGGATGCTGTGGCACGACTCCTGCGCATCTCAAATTACTTGTTGATAAACTCTCCAATTACCAATTACCAACACTTGCACCTGGCGCAAGTGCAGGTGTTACCAACCCCGTTACACCTGAGCCGAAACTCTCCTCCGCCATGTCCGCGATTAACATGCGACAGGAACCCGCGCCCACTTTGCTCGGCGAACGCTGCAACGCGCAAGGCTCGCGCAAGTTCAAGCGGATGCTGCTCGAAGAAGATTACGACGGCATTTTGCAGATCGCGCGTGATCAGGTTGCGGGCGGCGCGCACGCTTTGGATATTTCGGTGGCGGTCACCGAACGCGCCGACGAAGG
>JAIFKY010000099.1 GCA_020049345.1 Anaerolinea sp. | reverse complement strand
GGTGCGGTTGATGGTATCGTAGCAGAATATGCCGCCAGGTTTTAGCACGCGCGCCACTTCGCAGAGCGTTTTTTCGAGGTCGGCGACATGTTCCAGAACGTCGCAACAAATCACCACATCAAAATTATCCGCGTTAAATGGGATGCTTTCACCGCTGGCTTGTTGATATTTGATGGTCAGGTTTTCGTGGTCTGCGTGACTGCGGGCGGCGTCTAATGAAGGCGCAGAGGGATCAATGCCGGTCACGCGGCAGCCGAGTTTGGCAAACTCTTCGCTCAGAATGCCGCCGCCACAGCCCACATCCAGCACAGATAAAGCCTCGGGGCGCAGATCCAATTGACGGGTGAGGGCTTCGCGAAAATATCCAAAGCGGGGCGGGTTTATTCCCGTCTTGAGCAGGTGCAGGAAATGGTTTTCGTCCCACCATCCGCTGGCTTGCTGGGAATAGACTTCGTTGTTGATGGTCGTCATTCGATCACAACGCCGTCAAGATTTTCCTCAGATTCTGGGTATTTCATTTTCAAGCCTTCAAGCGTATCCACCAATACAGTGGAGATTGCCAGATCGCGGAACCATTTGCGGTTGGCTGGAATTACATACCACGGGGCATGGTCTGTGCTGGTTTTGCTCAACACATCTTCAAAGGCTTCCATGTAATTGCTCCACAGTTTGCGCTCTTCCAAATCGCCGAGGCGGAACTTCCAGCGTTTGGTGGGGTCATCGAGTCGGGCTTGCAATCTTTCCTTTTGTTCGTCCATGTCAATATGCAGGTAGAACTTCAAAATGGTTGTTCCACTTTCTGCGAGCATGCGCTCAAACTCGTTGATCTGATCGAAGCGTTTTTTCCAGACTTCAGGTTGAACATAGTTATGCACGCGCACAACCAGCACATCTTCGTAATGACTGCGGTTGAAGATGACCATTTCGCCTTTGCCCGGCGCTTGCTTGTGGATGCGCCACAGGTAATCGTGGTCGAGTTCTTCGGCGGTGGGCGCTTTGAAACTTGCCACGCGCACGCCCGCCGGATTAACGCTGTCAAACACGCGGCGAATGGTGCCGTCCTTTCCGCCCGCGTCCATGGCTTGCAGGACGATCAGCACCTTGTGTTTGTGTTCGGCAAATAACAATTCCTGCAATTCTTCGAGTTTGCCGTTGAGTTTATCAAGTTGGATCAGCCCTTCTTCTTTGCCGTCTTTGAAATCTCCCGTTTTGAAATCTCCCGTGTCGTTGGGATCAAATTTTGAGAGTTTTACTTTGGTTTCAGGTTTGACCAGATATTGTTTCATGGGGTGTCCTTTTCCTTTGGGGTTGATTGGGGTAATGATAATCTAAAAAAGCCGATGCTACCCCGCAAAGCGAAACGATAATGAGCGATGAACTTGAATAGTGTGAGATCGAGTCCACGGATAAGGCAATAATTTAGGCGGCAATCACTCACAAAGTGACTGCCGCCTTGTTACTTGTTACTTTTTACTTTTCAACTTCTCTAGCACTCACTAAACCCGCAAGCATAGCACTTGCGACAGCCTTCCTCGTTCACCACCGCCGCCTCGCCGCACTCGGGACACAGGTCGCCGATCTTCATAACATGCGCATGAGGCTCTGATCCGTTGCCGCCGTTGGATTTCACCTCTTCAGCGACAACTCCATTTTTTTCATTCAGGTATTGATCCAAAATCTGTCCGATGCCGTCAGGCAGAGAGCGTACGCGGTTAATGCCGAAGCCGAGCGAACGTCCGCCGCCAATGCCGATCAACTGCACGATGATCTCGCGCATTCTATCCACGGGCGCAACGGGCGATGCCATGCGCAGGATGTAGGAAATCAAGCGTCCAATCGCCTCAGAGACGGCGGCAATTTCAGAGCCAGCCTTGGCAGTGTTGACAAATGCCTCGAAGGGCTGAGTGCCGCCATTCTCGTTGATGGTGATAAACGCCTTGCCAACGGGCGTTTCGATATTGTATGTTTTTCCGCTCAACGCCTTGGGGCGTGATTTCTTCGTCCCATGCCACAAGACAGGCTCCGCAGGGGCAGCGCGCCGCTCCACCTGAACCTCAGGCGCTGCTTTCTTATCCACGGTGGCTTTGGTTTCCAGCACAACCTTATCACGCGAGCCAGTCACATACACGGTAATGCCCTTGCAGCCCAGTTCCCAAGCCATCATGTAGACCTTGGCAACATCCGCCTCGGTGGCGTTCTCGTGGAAGTTTACAGTCTTTGAAAGTGAGTTATCCACAAACGCCTGGAGCGCGCCCTGCATCCGCACGTGTTCATCGGCAGTGATATCGCCTGAGACCACAAACGTATCGCGCACAGCCTGCGGAATTTCGATGATGTTCTGGCAGGTGCCGTCGTTCATCACCTGTTCCACAATTTCCTGACGCTTCTCTTCGCCAAGACCCAAATTCTTCAACGCCTCATCAAAACGCGGACTGGCGTATGTGAGAGTCAAATCTTTGCCGTTGTCGTTGACATGCCGAATATACGCCAGCGCGAAGACCGGCTCACAGCCATAGCCTTCACATCCGGCCACCGTTGCGATGGTTCCAGTTGGGGCGACGGTGGTCTGCGCGGCGTTGCGAATGCCATGATTTTTAATTCCGCTGACAATCGCATCCCACTCAACCTTTGGCATGTTCCAGTTATGCTGATAGCTGATCAGCGACTTGGGCGCTTCCCACTTCATGTCGTCCATATCGTAAATTGAGCCTTCAATGGCGGGGAAAGGTCCGCGCTCTTCGGCGAGTTCCACACTGGTCTTCATCGCATGGTAGCGCACAAATTCCATGATCTGCGCGCCAAACTCCTGCCCTTCTGTCGAGCCGTAGCGCACGCCCACGTGGTACATCAAGTCGGCGAGTCCCATAATGCCGAGACCAATGCGGCGCGCTTTGTGTGCGGCTTCTTTTAGTTGCGGCACAGAAGGCACATATCCATTCGCTTCGACCACATCATCAAGGAAGCGCGTAGCGGTTACAACGCTCTGGCGCAGGGTTTCCCAATCTACAGAGTTGTTTTCTCCGCAATGCTCGTTGAGGTTCACCGAACCGAGACAGCAGTTCTCGTATGGTCCCAACCATTGTTCACCACAGTTATGAACAACCAAACCATTTGCAATAAAGGAATGTGTGTCAGGTTGATGAAGGTCATAAACTGCTTCAACGCCATCAGGCTCAATCACTTGAACAGTCGCAAGAAAAGGTTCTTCATATGGGCCGCGAATCATGCGGCTAAGATAGTCTGCCAATTTTGTTTGCTTTGCTTCGGTTAAGAAACCGATTTCATTTGCAAAACGGATCAAGTTGGTTTTGCTGACCGCCAGATCATGTTGTGGCAGATGGAAATAATCCTTTGTTCCACCTTTGCCATCTGGCATTGGACGCATACCACCCAAACGACGATTTTCATAAATTCGGCTTGCAATGCCAAAGTTTAAAAGTAGGCGTTGTGTATCTTTGAGTAAGGCCATATGACTCGATGAAAGGCGCACTGAGCAACCTTTTTCACCGCCATCACTTACTTGTCCGTCCGCAGTAAATAAAGCTTGCAGGAAGCCGCGTTGAATGGCTTCACTTCCCGCAAAAACAGCGGATGGAACAAAATGTTTGCTATTTTCTGTAATTCCATATTGAGCAACCCAACCACGCAAACGATCAGACGCCACTCGCGCCTCGTCACGCCCATCAATATTAATTACGCCCACAGGATAAGCGCGATTCTGTCCAGGTTTCTCAACAAGATTGGTTACCATTTCTGCAAATGCGGGAGCCAATTCCTGTTTTTCATCTCCAAAGAATGACAGAACAGCACGCACAACATTTACTGTGCCGTCGCCAACCAGCCAGCCAAGTACCCGTCCTTCTTCAAGCGAGCCTTGTTCGCCAAAGCCACCTTTTCGATTCAAGATATGAACTCGGTCGCCCGATTGTAATTTTCCTGCTTCAACCCAGCCGCGAGAAGTCATTACACGATGGTCTTCAGTCAACCGCAATTCGTAACCCTCTCGAGTCATCATACGATACACTGGTTTTGTGCCAGTTTGAAAAACGTGCGTGGCTGGAAGGAAAGTATCCGTACCAAACCGAGCATCTGAGGTGATATTAATTTCCTGTCCATCAAGCGCCAGTTCATCCGCACGGCGTAAACCTTGATCTGTGTAAATCAAAGTATCACCCGTCACACACGGATTTGTCGACTCCAGCGGATACAAATGAGGCACAGGGTTATCCCGATTCGCCGCATCCAAAAACAACATGCCCGGCTCACCGTTGTGATGCGCCTGCTTGACAATCTTATTGAACAAATCACGCGCGCGGACTTTTTTATAAGTTTGAATGGTGATGCCCGCAGCTTCGGCTTGATCGAGCGTACCGTCAAAATTTCGTTCCTTCACTTCCGAAAGGTCAGGAAAGCGTAATTCCCAATCCTCATCATTTTTTACGGCGCGCATAAACGCATCGGTAATACCGACGGAAATATTGAAATTCGTGATGTGGTTTTCATTTGTCTTGCACTCAATAAATTCCTCCACATCTGGATGGTCAATGCGAAGCACACCCATGTTCGCGCCGCGCCGTGATCCGCCCTGCGCCACCTCGCCAAAGGCGTGGTCGTAGACGCGC
The DNA here is from genome assembly GCA_020049345.1 of Anaerolinea sp. Taxonomy (GTDB): domain Bacteria; phylum Chloroflexota; class Anaerolineae; order Anaerolineales; family Villigracilaceae; genus Villigracilis. The sequence goes on along the minus strand of JAIFKY010000099.1, from coordinate 3,074 downwards.
AAAAACCCAACAGGACCCGTTGCGCGTCCCGCCGAGGTTTTGACCATCGAATCCTTTGGGCGCAAACGAGAGAACGAGAATCCGTTTCCGCCGCCCGTCTGCTGAATCAACGCGGCATCACGCAAAGTCTGAAAAATGCCCGCGCTTTTGCGTCCCATGTCATCGGCTATCGGCAGCACAAAACACGCGGCAAGCTGTCCCAGCGGAGTTCCCGCACCGGTAAAAGTAGGAGAGTTCGGGAAAAACTTCTTGCTCGAAAGCAGGTGATAATATTCAACAGTGCGTTTTGCAACATCGGCGCCCCACGCTTCTTCAACCTTTGCAACATGATACGCCACGCGCCAGAACATTTCCTCCACATTTTCGGCGGGCTTGCCGTCGTCGCCGCGGCGCACGTAACGCTTCGTCAACACCTGACGCGCGTTATCGGTCAACTGCGCTTTGGGCAATCCCTTCGGCATTGGAGCAGTGGGCAGCAGACCATTTTTTACTTTCGGTTCAGCAGATTTTGTAACCATTTGATACTCTCCTAATAAAAATTTAGCGGTTTGAACAAAACAGACAAAGACACCTCTCCGCAAACAACGAAGCATCCTTGCCTGAAAAAAATTAATCGTCAAGTAACTGATCTATTTCAGTGCGAATGGACTGCAAATCATCCAGCCCCAAATACACAATGGCATAGCGAATGTATGCAATTTGATCCACCTCCTTCAACGTTTCCATCACCAAATCTCCCACCACGCGCGAAGAAACTTCCGCCTTGCCAAGTTTTTGCAACTGCGTCTCCACCTGCCCAATCATGCGCTCAATATCTGCGGCTGAAACGGGTCGCTTGGCGCAGGAAATACGAATGCCGCGCGCCAGTTTCTCGCGATCAAATTCCTCGCGCGCGCCGTCTTGTTTAATCAACAACGGGGTGGCTAATATCGGGCGCTCGTAACTGCTGAAGCGCTGTCTGCACTTCAAGCACTCGCGGCGGCGACGTATCCCGCCGTGGCTATCGTGGGAAGTATCCAGCACCTTGGAATCATGGTGTTTACAATAGGGGCAACGCATTAAATCTCTCCAATTTTAGAACAAATGTTAGAGCCACATATGGGCGTTCCTGCTCTGCATCCCCGTATATATGGCTAATGTGTTCGGCATTGTACACGATGAATCTAGCCCCCTTCAATTTTTTAAGATTGGAAATTTTGAGCGAAAACGCATCTCCAAAATTGTCAATAGCCAATTGGATGTAAGACCGCGTCGCGCTTAACTGAAAGTTGATTCTGCTTCGTCAAAATTTTCTCCCCCCATATTTTGCAGGTCACGCTTTCAGCGTGACATTTTTCAAAAATTCCATCACATGCGGATTAAGTTGTTCAGGGTGGCATTGATGCGGAACATGCCCGCAAATGGGAAAGGTATGCGAAGACACAATGTTCGGAAGTAATTTACCAATTCGCGGAAACGAATCAGATGCAAGGGTTTGGTCATGCCCGCCCCACAAAAGCAAAGTGGGCTGGTGAATGTGTGGCAGGTCTGGAGTCAAATCAGGGAGTGAGCGTGGAATGTTGTAAATTCCCGAAGCGGCGCGCGTGTAATCTAACGCGGTCTGGTAGCGAATATGTTCAGGCAGGATATGCGTCTCACGGCTCCCCATGTGAAAGTTGACGCTGGATACATCCACAAAAAAGCGGAACAGGCGATACGGCGTGCGCTCAATCAACGTGGTGTTGATCAATTTATGCCGAAAGGCAAGTTGTAAAATTGGAGGCAGTTGGTGAATATCATAAAACGGATTGATCAACGCCAACGCGCGCACGCGTTCAGGATAACGCAGCGCGTATTGCAAAGACAGCCCCCCGCCAAGTGAATGACCGACGAGAATCAGCGGGTCAGGGCAATTCAGCGAATCAAGCCACGCGGAGAAATGATCGAAGACCGTCTCGAATGTATATTCGTCATGGTTGACTGGTTTGTGGCTTTCGCCATGCCCAAGCAAGTCAAGCGCGTATCCCGCATAACCTGCGCCAGCCAACTCAGGCAGAAGGTCATCCCAATCATGCAGCGAGGCGGCAAGTCCATGTGTGAGAATGACCGGCGCGCCCACACCTTGTTGAACAAAGTTCGCAACCCCACTATTGGTCAGCAATTCATCCTTCATAATTCATCATTCATCCTTTCCCCTACTCTCCTGCAATCTGCTTTCCATAACGTTTTGCCAACTCACGCCGCAACACCTTACCAATAAAAGTCCTTGGAAAATCATCCATAAAAATCACAAAGCGCGGAATCAACTGCGGAGGCAGCCGCCGCTTGCAATATGCGATGACCGCCTCAGCAGTCGGGCGTTCACGTCCTGCGATCACAAATGCAAAGGGATGTCCTGCCACAGCCACAACCACCACTTCCTTGACCTGCGGAATTTCATAGATCACTTCCTCCACATCACGCGGGAAGGCGGGCTTGCCAGGTTTCTCGGGATACCACATGTCGGCTTTGCGCGCGACAATGCGGAAATATCCATCCTCGTCCATTTGCGCCACGTCGCCGGTCAGCAGCCAGCCATCGTCCAGGAGGACGGCGCGCGTGGCTTCTTCATCTTTCCAGTAGCCCATCATCACCTGCGGACCGCGGACTGCCAGTTCGCCAATCTGACCCACTTCCACTTCCTTGCGTCCGCGCGCCAGATCAACGACCGCGGCTTGCGTGGATGGCAATGGGATGCCGATTGTTCCAACCTTGCGATTTCCGTTTAACGGATTGGCATGAGTCACTGGCGAGGCTTCGGTCAGCCCGTAACCTTCCACGAGTTTGCCTTTGGTCAGTTTTTCAAATGATTCCTGCACTTCCACATGCAAAGGCGCGGAACCGCTGATGCAAGCCTTGATCGAACTAATGCCATACTTACGCACACCGCGAAAATTGCTGATGGCGTTATACATGCTCGGCACGCCCGTGAAAATGGTCGGCTTGTATTTTTTGATTGTCCGCAAAATATCCTTGATCTGGAATTGCGGCTTCAGAATCAACGACGCGCCGATGGAGACGGGCACATTCAACGATGTCGTCAGTCCATAACTATG
>JAIFKY010000025.1 GCA_020049345.1 Anaerolinea sp. | reverse complement strand
TTGAACTCACTCATTACAACGGCGCGCGCCATTGCCGCAAACGCGGCGTTGACAATGCCGATTGGCAAGCCAAAATGTGCGCGACTGCCTACAACCTCAAACTCTGGATGCGCCGTTTGTATTCGTATGTGCGTCCCAGATCGCAGCGCGCCTATCGATGATTTACCGAGTGAGATTTAACACTACCCGAAGGGTTGGCTGCTGAATTTCACCCTCGCACCTTTGCTTCCCGCGCATTCTTGCGCGAAAAAATCCTCCCGTGCTTTTATCAGCCGATTATTTCTTTTATTCTGCAACACCCTCCTATTTAGCCACGCTGGATGCCATCCCACGCTACAAAATTGGCAAAGGCGTTGTCAGGATAATAAAAAAATGCGGCAACAACTTCGATATAATCGAAAGATTATGCAAAAACATCACACACTCGCAGGTTTATTCGCAGGTCTTACCGCCGCCGCCATTTGGGGCGGAATGTATGTCGTCAGCAAAATCGTATTGGAGGTCATCCCACCGTTTGCGCTTTTAACCATCCGCCTGGTGATGGGCGCAATGGCTTTGGGAGTTGTCATTTATTTTCGTAAAAGCAAAACAACGATCTCAAAGGATTTTTTTTGGAAAAGCGCGCTGGTCGGTTTTGTAGGATATGGCATCTCACTTGGGTTTCAATTCGTGGGAACAGATCTTTCAACCGCATCCAACGGTTCGCTCGTTACCTCTGCCACGCCAGCCTTCGTTTTGATCTTTGCTCCATTTTTGCTGGGCGAGCGAACCACGCCACGCGGCATCCTGGCGCTGGCGGTATCCACGTTGGGGGTGGTGGCGGTAATTGATCCGCGCAACGCAGAACTTTCGCCAACTTTATTTTGGGGCAACATGAGTCTGCTGGCGGCGGCATTAACCTGGGCGCTGTATTCGGTACTGGTTCGCAAAGTTTCAAAAACAGGCGATCTGCTCACATCCAGCGCAATCATGCTCCTCGGCGGTTTGCCTTCAAGTTTCTTGTTTGGAATGTGGGAAGTACAAACGCAGGGCATTGGCGAGATCACGGTCGGCATTATCTTCGGTCTATTATTTTTAGGGATCATCTCAACGGCAATGGCGATGTTTTTATGGAATTACGCCTTCGCCGAATTACCCGCCGCGGTCGCATCGCTAACGTTCTTTGCCCAGCCGGTAGTGGGTACGCTGCTCGGATGGTTTTTCCTCGCCGAAAAAATAACCCCGTTGTTTTTAACCGGCGGCGTGTTGATCGGGATTGGGATTTTGATCGCAACGAGCGAGAGGCAAGGAAAGGACGAAGAATGATCTGGTTCTCAACCCCGAAGGGGTTGACGGATAGGATGGATGCGAATGTTGTTGAGCAGGGAAAATTATCGGCTTGAAAAATCTGCTGGTGAGAAATCCACAAAAAAAGCGCCGGGAAAATCCCAGCGCTTTTTTTATTCTATTCAACGTCAATAATGGATAACGAAAGTATGTCATGCTGAGAGGCGGTTTTTGCCCCGAAGCATCTCTACCAAACCAGCTCCGAGACCCTTCGGCTAGTTTATGAGCCAACCCTACTGAGGCTTCCCAACAGTGTGAAGCAGCGCCATGTTTGGCGGGCGTTGCGCGCCGACGGGGTAGCCGCAAACCAACACAACCTGCTGACCTGATTGGATGCCCGACCGCAACAAAGCCGCATCCACGTCCGCGATCATGTCGTCCATGGAGTTGGCGTATTTTGTAAGGTGCGGATGAACGCCCCATAAAAATGAAAGTTGATTAAACGTATCCTGCTCAGGCGTAAAAGCGAGGATGCGTTTTGGCGGTCTGGCTTTAGACATGAGCCAGGCAGAACGACCCTGCATGGTGAAAACAGCCACCGCGCGCACTTCGGGATCGTCAGCCAGCACATTGGAGGCGCGTGCCATCGAAGCCGCGTCGCTTTCACCCAAGCCTGCTCTGCCATCCTGACGACTGCCCCACTCGCGGAAGTGAGCCTCAGCCTCCTTGACAATGCGCGACATCATGGCAACCGCTTCGCTTGGATAGTTTCCCGAAGCGGTTTCTGCTGAAAGCATGACCGCATCTGTGCCGTCGAAAATTGCATTCGCCACATCCGAAGCCTCGGCGCGCGTGGGCAGTGGATTCAGAATCATGGATTCGAGCATTTGCGTGGCGGTGATCACCAACTTGGCGCGCGCATTCGCTGATTGAATAATAAGTTTCTGCAACGACGGCACGCGCTCTGGCGGCAGTTCCACGCCCAGGTCGCCGCGCGCAACCATCACACCATCCACCACATCGAGGATGGCTTCCAGCTCGTTCATGGCTTCGGGCTTTTCAAGTTTTGCGATTAACAATGGCATGACAAACTTGCCTTTGGCAAATTCGTTCATCGCGGCGCGCACGGTCTTTACATCTTCCGCACTGCGGACAAAGGAAATGGCTACCGCATCCACTCCCTGAGAAATGCCAAAAGCCAGATCGGCTTTATCTTTTTCGGTGAAGCCTGAAATGCGAAGTTTGACGCCCGGCAGGTTAATGCCTTTGTGTGATGAAATGGGACCGCCCACCAAAACTTTGGACTGGACAACGCGCCCTTCGACAGTTAATACCTCAAGCGCAAGGCGTCCATCATCCAGAAGGAGACGGTCACCTGCCTGAACTGAATCAAAGAGTTCGGGAAAATCCACGGGCAGGAGTTGGTGATCGGTCTTCGGAAATTCATCTTGTGTGGCGTACAGGCAAATCTGCTCGCCAACCGAAAGTTGAAGCGGCTTGGGCAGGTTGCCGAGGCGGATCTTCGGTCCTTGCAAATCCTGTAAAATGCCAATTGGCAGACCAAGTTTTTTTGAAACAGCGCGAATCCTGGAGACTTTGGCTTCATGTTCCTTGTGTGTGCCATGTGAAAAATTTAAGCGGGCTACATTCATCCCCGCTTTGACGAGTGCCTCAAGCGCCTGTTCTGATTCAGAAGCAGGCCCAATGGTGGCTACAATTTTTGCTCTTCTCATATTATTTTCCTTGTTTTCGTTTATAGCAACTGTCACGTTACAAACGCGACCTTCAATATAATAGATGAAAAATGGATAATGTCAAGATCATTTAACAAAACGCCCGCCGCAAGGTTAATTCACGGAAGGCGTTTTGTTTGGCAGTTAATACCACTTTCTAAATGTAATGCAATTCCTTTGCCTGCATTGTCAGTTCATCGCGGAATTGCGGATCGGCTACGTTGATCAAGGCCTGCACGCGCTGGCGGATGGTCTTGCCGTACAACTCTGCGATGCCATGCTCGGTAACTACATAACGGATATGGTTGCGGGTGGTGACCACGCCCGCCCCAGGCTTGAGCATGGTTACGATCTTGCTGAGTTTTGTGCCGTCTTTCAGTGTGGCAACGCTCGGCAGTGCAATAATTGGCACGCCGCCTTTGGATCGTGATGCGCCGTAAATAAAGTCAAGTTGACCGCCGACACCGCTGAACAATTTTGGACCGATGCTGTCGGCGCAAATTTGTCCGGTCAGGTCCACCTCAATGGCTGAGTTGACCGACACCATGCGATCATTCTGCGCGATGATAAAGGGATCGTTCACGTATTCGGTCGGATGCATTTCAATCAGTGGATTGTCATTCGCCCATTCATACAACTTCTTTGAGCCAAGAATAAAGCCCGCCACAATTTTCCCGGGGTGAAGCGACTTTCGCGCGCTGGTCAAAACGCCCGCGTTAAAAAGGTCAATCACGCCATCGGAAAATAATTCTGTATGAATGCCCAAATCTTTTTTATCGTAAAGATATTTCAAAACTGCATCGGGAATTGAGCCAATGCCAAGTTGCATGGTTGCGCCGTCGGGGATCAAGGTGGATACATGTCCGGCAATTTTTTCAACAACATCCGAATTGCCTTCTCCGCCCATAATATGTTCGGGGATTGGGTAATTGACAGGCACAATATGCGTTAATCGGCTGACGTGAATAAATGAATCGCCCAGAGTGCGCGGCATTTGTTCGTTGACTTCGGCAATAATCACCTTTGCCGCCTCAGCCGCCGATTTGGTAAGCCCCACTTCAACGCCCAAACTGCAAAAGCCATGTTCGTCTGGCGTGGAAACGTGAATCATGGCAACATCCACTGGCAGAACGCCGCGTTTGAACAACAAAGGGAACTCAGAAAGCAAGACGGGAGTGAAATCTGCGCGGCCTTCCTGTACAGCCTTGCGGATGTTTGCGCTGATGAACATGGTGTTGATCCGCAGGTGACCTTCCATTTCAGGTTTCACGTAATCAGCCGAGCCAACTGTTAATGCCTGGCAAATTTCCACGTTTTGCACTTCGGGGGCATACTCCACCAGAGCCGCCAAAAGTTTTTGGGGAACAGATACATTGCCGGTCAGAAAGACACGATGACCTGATTTGATCACCCGAACCGCTTCTTGTGCGGTGGTTACACGCGATTGATAAATGCTTTTGGTTGTCATTTTATTCCTCCTGCGCGCTCAGGCGCACAAGATTGCGAAGTTTCCCATCGTGTGTATTCACAGCGGCTTCAATGGATGGATTGTTCAAGACGGCATCAGGTCCAAGCGCGGCAATTTCCATAATGTATGGCATGGCTGAATTCACAAACGCATGTGTTGCGGTACGCGCCACCGCGCCCGGTATATTCGGCACGCAATAGTGCAAAATACCCTCTTCAATATAAACCGGATGTTCATGCGTGGTTGGGCGTGACGTTTCAACGCACCCGCCTTCATCAATGCTGACATCCATAATAACAGAGCGTGGCTTCATGGAGCGCACCATTTCACGCGTCACCAAAATTGGCGCGCGGTGACCAGAAGACAAGACCGCGCCAACAACCACATCGGCATATGTGACCGAACGCTCGATATTACGCTTGGTTGAAAGTTTCGTTACGATATTTGGGAAGCGATCCCAAATGCGCTGAAGCGCGGCGAGGTTTTGATCAATCACGGTAACATGCGCGCCCATTCCCAAAAATGTTTGCGTGGCGTATGTGCCTACCATTCCCGCGCCCAAAATAACAATCTCAGCGGGTGGAACACCCGGCACGCCGCCCATTAAAATACCTTTGCCACCCCAGTTGTTTTGAAGCAAACGCGCCGCAATTTGTGCCACCATCGCGCCGCCGATCTGGCTGAACGGGCGCAACACCGGCAGTGAGCCATCTGGCGCTTGAATCTGCTCGTAAGCAATGGAAGTAATTTTCTTTTCGAGCAAAATATCAATCTTGTCCTGTTGGGTTGAAGCCAGGTGCAGAAAACCAGTCAAAATTGTTCCAGGGCGAAGCCAGTTCAATTCTTCCTGTGTTGGACGCGACACCTTCAGCAATAGGTCTGCGCGGCCAAATGCTTCTTCCGTTGAGAAAACGAGACGCGCCCCAACCTTCTCGTAATCTGCGTCGCTGAAGCCCGCCATGACACCCGCCTCATGCTCAACAAAAACCTGGTGCCCGTTCTGGGAGAGAATCTCCACCCCTGCTGGGGAAAGACCCACGCGATACTCAAAAGTTCTGCTTTCTTTTGGAATTCCAATGTACATAATGAGCCTCCATAATTAGACCTCGGAGTTCACAAAAACTCCGAGGTCTGGTCATTTGTTACGCCATATTAAGAACTTCACGAATAGACGGAAGCGCCCAATCAATGGTTTCCTTGTCAATTACCAGCGGCGGAGCAAAACGGATAACGTTGTCGTGCGTCTCTTTAGCCAGGATGCCTTTCTTCTGCAACGCCTCACAGAAGCGACGCGCGCCCTTCGCCTCAGGCTTGAGTTCCACGCCAATCAACAAGCCGCGCCCGCGAACTTCCTTGATATGCGGGCTGGAAATTTCACTCAACTGTTCGACGAAATACTCGCCCAATTGCTGTGAACGTTCTGCAAGTTTCTCTTCGCGGATGACGCGCAGCGCCGCGCGGGATACTGCCGCCGCCAGTGGATTCCCGCCGAAGGTTGATCCATGCTCACCGGGCGTGAACAAGCCGAGAATCGCCTTGTCTGCCAGCACCGCTGAAACAGGATAAAACCCGCCAGCCAGCGCCTTGCCAATAATCGTCACATCCGCGCGAACGCCTTCATGGTGCGCCGCGAATAATTTTCCGGTGCGCGCCAGTCCTGTTTGAATTTCATCTGCCATGAACAAGACATTGTTCTTTTTACAAATTTCAGAAACTTTTTTCAAATATCCGGCGGGTGGAATAATAACGCCCGCTTCGCCTTGAATCGGCTCCAACAAAACTGCGGCGGTATTGGGTGTGATCGCTTTTTCAAGCGCGTCTGCATCGCCGTATGCCACAGTCACAAAACCCGGGGTGAAGGGCCCAAAATCATCGCGGTATGAGGGTTCTGTGGAAAATGAAACAATGGTCACTGTGCGCCCGTGGAAATTGTTACTCGCAACGATAATTTCAGCCTGATGACGCGGAACCATCTTAACCCGATACGCCCACTTGCGCGCAAGTTTGACCGCAGTTTCAACAGCCTCTGCGCCTGAGTTCATCGGCAAAGACATTTCGTAGCCGGTCATTTCAGAAAGTTCTTTATAAAGCAACGGCAACTGGTCATTGCGGAAAGCGCGGGAAGTCAATGTGACGCGCTTTGCCTGATCAAGCAATGCCTGTAAAATTTGAGGGTGAACATGTCCCTGATTAACTGCCGAATACGCGCTCAAACAATCGAGATATTTTTTGCCTTCCACATCGTAAACCCATACGCCTTCAGCCCGTTCAATGACCACATCCAATGGATGATAATTATGCGCGCCGTATTCTTCTTCGATCTTGATAAAGTCCTGTGTATTCATTTGTGTCCTTGTAAATGTCATTGCGAGGAGGATGCACTTCCCGACGAAGCAATCTCAACTTTGCAGGTGATTGCTTCGTCGCAGAGAGCAAGAGCGCTCCTCGCAATGACATAATGTTTTATGCCACGCCAAATAAACGCGCCAGAACTGCCTTCTGGGCATGCAAGCGGTTATGCGCCTGCGGGAAGATGACCGAATGTGGGCCGTCTGCCACTTCATCCGTCAACTCGTGGTTGCGGTGGGCGGGCAAACAGTGCATGACGATCACATCTTTGTCGGCTTCATTAACCAACTGGGCGTTGACTTGATACGGAGGGAAGACCAATTCGCGTTTGGCGGTTTCTTCCTCCTGCCCCATTGAAGTCCATGTGTCGGTATAAATGACATGCGCGCCTTTGACCGCTTCGTGCGGATCACGCAGGAAGGTCAATTTACTGCCTGTTTTCTTTGCAATGCTTTCAGCAATTTCAATTGCCTTGGGATTTGTGTCATAGCCTTCGGGCGTGGCAACCGTAAAATTCCAGCCCAGTTGCGCGGAAACGTGCATCAATGAAGTCGTCACGTTATTTCCATCGCCTACATAACTGACATTCAAACCTTTGGATTTTTTGCCAAACTTCTCAATAATGGTCAGCGCATCAGCCATGCCCTGACAGGGATGGTTGTAATCGCTCAATCCGTTGACGACGGGAATTTCCGACCACTTTGCCAGTTCCAGCACATGCTCATGCTCGAAAACACGCGCCATGAGCGCCTGCACATAACCCGATAAAACACGCGCCACATCCGCAATGGATTCGCGTTTGCCAAGACCAATTTCGCTCGGCGAAAGGTAGAGTGCATCGCCGCCGCAGTGACGCATTGCCATATCGAATGAAATACGGGTGCGCAGGCTGGGCTTCTGGAAGATCATGCCCAACACCTTGCCTTCAAAAATAGGCTTATTGCCTTTCTTGAAATACTGCTTCTTAAGTTTCACTGCCACATCCAGCAGGTCTTGAATTTCATCCGATGTGTAATCGGAGATCGAGAGAAAATCCTTCATGGTTGCTCCTTAGGGTATTGTCTTTGGTTCACCATCTTTGGGAATTTCTTCAAAGACTGAAAAAATTTGACTGCACAAAGTATATCTTTATTGTGCAATTTTGGCATGTTTCAAGCATCATACTTTGCGCGTGACATTTTGCCGGAAAATCCATACTAAGCAATACCTTCGCCAAATTTCATAAACTTAGTTTTCGTAGGGCAGATTGACAATCCGCCCGCCAGATACGGGAAAAAAGTTAAATTCAATCGCATATTTAGCCACGCGGGATTGCCATCCCGCGCTACAAAATAGGCAAAGGCATTGCTGAGATTTCTTAAGATGTGGTGCGAATCTTTTTCCAGTAACGCATCATTCCATCGGCGCCCATGGCGAGGGGGTTCGCCAAATCATAGGCTCGAATGGTCTCTGCGCTCAAATTTTGCGCGGTGCTTTGCTCGCTCATCCACGCTTCAAATTTGGCGCGCAGTTCATCTACGAGCGGGTTGGCGGGCATAATTTCTTCAAGCCATCTTTCGGTCTCGTCGAGATTTTTTTGCAATTCAGTGAGTTGCCAGTCTGCATCATTGAAAATTCCAAAATGAGTCGGCGCGATGTGTGAGAATTTCAAGGAACGCAAACGGGTGATGCTCTCACGCCATTTTCCAAAATGTAATTCTGGCGGGGGCATGGGCGCGCGCAAATATGGATACCCTGGAATTCGCACCCCACCCACATCGCCGCTGAAACACACATCTTCAAACAAGTAGGAATAATGATGCTCTGCGTGCCCCGGCGTGTTGATCGGAAGAAAGCGCAAGTTGCCGATGACGATCTCTTCCGCATCCATCGGGACTGTGAGTTGATCCTGTGCGACGGGCAAAAACTCACCCCAGAGGGTTTGCATCCGATCGCCATAAATGCGGGTGGCGCTGGCAATCAACTTTTCGGGATTCAGGAGATGCGGCGCGCCATTCGGGTGAACGAATATCTGCGCGCCCTGACGCGAGAGCCAGCCTGCCGCGCCCGCATGATCAAGATGAATGTGTGTGAGCAGGACGTGGGTAATGTCTCGGGGAGATAAACCCTCTTTTGCCAGACCCGCTTCCAGCGCAGAAATGGTCGAACCGGGTCCGCTTTCGATCAAGACCGCTCCGGTATCATGTCGAATTAAATAGGATGCAATTGCCTGTGTCTTATTTTGAAAATTTAGATCTATTGTGACAATATTGGGGTTTGCCATGTGCGGTTCTCCTGTGGTTTGAAATCGGTTGAAAGCTCTGAAAGCGCAAGTGGAAGATTGTCGTCGCATTTAATGACGCAGACTGGCACACGACGCGCACTTAAAGAGCGGGAGATTTTATCAGCGCCGCGTGTACCGCCAAATGTTTCAACATCAAGCAAAACGACTATCGGACGCAAGTAACGTCTCTGTAAATCGTCCACTGCCTGCAAAAGATCAGGGCGAATGGCGGGCGTGATGAGAATGGCAGTTGAGCCTTGCGGCAGTTGCGAAGCCTGCGCGGCTACAAGCGCGGCAATGGAAAGATTGCCGTTGGCTTCAACAAAAGCCAGGGTCTCTAAAATTTTGCCTTCCTGCCGTTCACCGCGCTCTGCGTGATGCACAGTGAAAGACTGCCCCGCGCTTGAATATCCAACTGCGCGGCGTTGGGCTATAAAATAATGCGCCAGCGATGCAGTGATGCTGATTGAATATTCAAGTGAGGATGGGGGCAATTTGAATTCGGGACGTCGCCCAAAGAAAATTAATTCTGCCGGCGCCGGTTGGTATTGATGCGGCTTTTCATGATGCGCGTCACTTTGCAAATCAAGGTACAGCCATACTTCGGCTTGCGGGTCTTGCTCAAATTCTTTAACCATCAATTGATTGCGGCGAATACTTGTTGGCCAGTGAATGCGCTTCATTGCATCGCCATGAATATATTCGCGCACGCCTGCCGCATGTGGTGTGATGTCGGACGATTTTCTGCGAATGACCTGCCCGCCGGGCAAAAGCCCGGGAGGAAATAAAAAAGATTTTATTTCAAAAAGCATCGGCAGGATAACAAGTGTTTTTTCGGGAGCAATTTCTTTGCTTGCGCGAAACAATCCAAACGGGTCGCCGGTTGAAATGCGTGTGGGACCAAGCACGAAAGCGCCGCGTCGGGTAAGCCAGGTACGAGCAAGGTACGTCTGTCTTTGACGAGCAGGCACCAATGTCAACAGGCGCGAACCAGATGCGTTGGGAATGGTGGATTGATTGAAGACTTCGATCCACGGCGCGAGAACGCGTGACCCATTCACTACTTCAAAATGTTCTTCAAAGAAATCGCCCACATTTGCACGTAAGACACGCGCATTCCTTGATACGCGCAAGCCACGCACCACCCAGCGCGTCCACAGCCAACTGCCAAATCCCATTAGAATGCCGAGATAAAGAAAACGCGAATAGATGTCGGCTCCGGTGACCAACGTCCCCACCATGCCAAGGATCAACAATAAGGCGATGAAGATCCGCCCGGATTTCATTTGATTTTCTTTCTCAACGGTTCGGAGGAAAATTCGCCGCCCGGTACAGCTGTAGCGTAGATCGCTTCCTGAACAATACGATCTGAACTCAAATCACGCAAACGCGCCGACGGACTGACAATGATGCGATGAGCCAGCACGGCAATTGCCAAAGCCTGAATATCATCGGGTAAAACATGGTCGCGTCCCAACATGGCTGCGCGGGCCTGCCCTGCGCGCGCAAGGGAAAGACTTCCGCGCGGGCTTGCGCCCAGATAAACATCAGCGCTTTGGCGTGTGTGTGTCGTTAATTCCACAATATAACGTTTGATGGCCGGTGAAATATAAATATGCTTCACAGCATCAATCACCTGCAAAATTTCCTTCAACTTGACGATAGGTTTTAATTCCTCAAGCGGGTGATGTATTTGCTGGTCATCGAGTACGCGAATTTCATCAGAAACAGACGGATACCCCAGCCGCAGGCGAAGCAGGAAACGATCCAACTGCGCTTCAGGAAGCGGGTAGGTGCCTTCGTATTCAATTGGATTTTGTGTTGCCATTACCATAAATGGCTTGGGTAAAATATGCGTGACACCGTCCACAGTGACCTGACGCTCTTCCATTGCTTCAAGCAAAGCCGCTTGAGTTTTGGGCGTGGCGCGGTTGATCTCATCGGCAAGGATAATTTGTCCGACAATGGGACCGGGGCGAAACTCAAATTTATTCTTCTGTTGGTTGTAAATGGAAACGCCGGTCACATCACTTGGAAGCATATCGGATGTGAATTGGATACGGTTGAATGTACAAGCCAGTGAGCGCGCAAGGCTGCGCGCCAGCATGGTCTTGCCTACGCCGGGCACATCTTCGATCAAAACATGTCCCTGGCATAGCAATCCAATCACAATCCATTCAATGGATTGACGCTTGCCAATGATCACCTTTTCGAGATTCGCAATAACCTGGTCACTGAAAGCCTTGATATCGGTCATGGATAAGGTTCCTTTCGAAAAGATTCTATCATGCCGTTTGAGATGTGACCAAATCGTGTATAATTCTGCCAATGCCTCAGTAGCTCAATGGATAGAGCGCCTGACTTCGGATCAGTAGGTTCCGGGTTCGACTCCTGGCTGGGGCACCAAATACGGCGCTTTTTGTGAAAACCACCCCCATATATGGGGGTGGTTTTCACTTTCAGCAAACTGTCGGTGCAAGTCGGTGCAACGCAACAGGCACAGTGTAAAAATGAAGCGCATACTTCATATTTGTCCACTCTTTTACACTTTGGGCAGAGCCATATTAGAGTACCTTTTATAAAATCTGCTCCAAAATTGTTGGGTCTTTGATCTGGTCATCGCGGGCGAGCAAGATTACCTTGGAGACAATTTCTGCGGTCTTAGGGTCATTATCAACAAACGGCAAAAAGAGTCTGCCTCGATGTTGTGAATGTACGGGGATGATGCAAATTGCGCCACCAGGTTGTTTGTGAACCACGCCGCTCCCCAAATGGATGTTGTAGTTTGTCAATTTTCCATCAATCAGCGCATATTTTTCATTCAACTGAACATTCGCCAAATTCAGCAGGGAACAGGTCTCGCGTATGAGCGCGGCGCGCGCCTCGACAGACGAGGCTGAGGATTCAGGATCAACTCCGCCAGTGTGGGCAACGCTAACCACAAGGTCAAGATCGCGCATTACCTCGCTAAAAATCCGCGGCGGAACTTGTTCCAATGGCAGCGCATCCCACTCGCCACGACGGGTGAACACAACTACTTCAAGCGTCAGCCCCTCCACTTCGGCGGGCGTGAACATGCCTTGCAAGAAGCCCTCTCGAGCGGAAATTCCCGCTTCATGAAAAGTCCTCTGAACGCCCTCGTTTGGATCAGCCACCCAGCCGCGCGCGCCAAACAATGCCACCGCCTGGCGCGGATTTACCTGTTGCCCAGCATAGCGGCGCGAAAGATTACCCTCTGCTTTTTCGGTGTCGGTAAGGACGTACAGTTCTCGAAAAACCTGCTTGAATGGTTGAATGCGCTCCCGAGTAAAACATTCATGCTGCCAGAGATGCCACTCTTTGCCCGATAATAAATCAAGCGGATGCGCGATCCGCACACGCTCCACATTCGCAAGCAGAATTTCCTGCCCCTTGTGATCGGTCAATGCCTTTCCAACTTTGACAGGGTAGCCCAAGCCGCGAGGGGAAATAAAAATCAACTGCTCAATCATCGCCCTCAACATGGGATGTTGGAACAACGTTTTCAATTCTGCCGCTGTGAACTGATCTCCGCGACACATTGACTGCTCCAATGAAAGGCGCATTCGGCTGACCTGACGCTCAAGTTTATGCTTTCGTTCCAGCAGCGCAGAAACAAGTTCATTCTTTTTTATCATTGCGGGAATCGCCTTGATGATTTTGTCATTTCTGCGCGTCTCGAAGACAGGCTCGCCCAGGTCGTCAATCGAAAGGGTGAATTGATACCCGTCAACATTTACAGTCACGGGACCCAAAGATAAATCTGAAACCGACTCGATCTCCATTGCCCACTCCAGCCGCTGTGGATCTTCATAGCCTGCGGTGCGCGCCAGGTTTTGCATTCCGATGGAAACCGCAAGTTTTTCACTTGCCTGCCGCTGGGATCCAAATTTTTTGCAGGTTCGCAAAAATTCCTGCATGACTTCGTAGCGACTCAGGATTTCGTTCTTTTGATTCTTAATATCTCCAAGCGGAATCAAGCCCAGCGCACGCACTGAATCCTGATGCCGCTTCTTGCTGATGCGTTCGACTAAAACCCCTGCCTCCAGATTGCCCAGCATGGCATCCGAATATAACCGCGCGCGGGTATGACCAATTCCGCCGGAGGTGTATAACGCGGCGTCGTACAACTGCTGCCAGCGATCAGCGCCCACGTCAGAGTACACACGGTTGAACCAGACGACATCCACTGCGCCATCCATCAAATCATCAGCGGAAAGCGGCGTGCGTTCAGCAATCCATGCGTGCCATTCCTCCCGAATATCCTGTTCCACCGTCCATTGCCTGTCTTTGGTGTGGGCGTACAGCCACCAGACCGAGTCGCTCAGATGCGCCCAGCCTGTTGCGTGTTGAACAAAATCCACCCATTGTGGGGCGTAGACCGCAAGTTCAATCAGGCGTTTTTCGGGAATGTGTTGAAGGCGCGCCTGTTCAGCAAAACCATCCCATGTATCTTCCTTCAGTGGATAACAATTCCTGATCAGATGACTGAACACGCCCGAACGATTTTGTCCATAAAAATAGCCTCGGGCAAACCCATCATTTCCAAGCGCAGCCAACAGGCGGAAAAGGTTTCTCATCCCCGGCACGGAGCGAATGCTCATGGCGGGTGTAGTGGCGGCTGTGGGCAGTTCTCCGCGCCGGCATTCCACATCAAGAATTCTTTCGCGGCACGCATCCATGATCTCTTGCAGGATGGGAAATTTGGCATACTCCGAATTGCGCGGATGTAGTTTGCGTCCGCTGAATTGGGATAAAAGATGGAATCTGCGTTCTTGATTCTGCGCTCCTAAAAACATATAAAACAAGTCGTCCCGCGTTGCAGCGCCAGATTGAAATGCCAACAGAGCATCATCAAGCAAGGCGTAATCTCCTGGCAGGTTTGGCTTTGGTTCGTTCAACCAACAGATGAGATTCCAAAAGCGGGCGTGATGTTCCTTTTGCCAGGACTGGAGACGAAATTCGCGCTGACTGCGGGCAACTTGCAGATACATCAATTTTCCCTGCGAAAGTATTCGACTCTTTCTGCCATACTTTTCCTCCACGCCTGTTAATTCGGAGTGCGGAATTTTCGCAATCGAATCTTCGAGTGCATCCAAAATAAAGTCTGTTTCGTGTTTCGCAGGATGCGCCCAAACCAGCCACTCCAGCATGACCTCAACGACCTCCCTGTGCTTCAGGTCAAAGTCCGAAGCAATGCCGAAATAGGCTTGAAGTTTGTTCGGGACAGCGGTTGTCCATGAAAACTCAAAGGCATGATGCGGACGAAAGAGTTGAACAGCCACCCATGCGCGAATCAGATCAAAACCGTCTGCGTCGCGCAAGCGGTCAGGACGTGACTGCAACCATGCATCAGCCATATCTCTGAGGGAGAAGGTTGCGTAATTTTTCGGCTGGGAATGGGAGCGATCGTAAAGAAACCATGCCGAGCGGATGTTGCCAAGCAGTTCTGTTGTTTTGTCATTTCTGCGTGGGGTTTCGATCAGGTCGTTGCGATGCTCTTCCACGAGGTCATCGAGAGACTTCAAGCAGGCAATTGCCGCCGATGTTATCAACTTTGGCGCTGAAAAAATATGCTTCACTCCCCTGCTTTTCACAGGAGTGGGCTTGGTGCGGTTTTTCGGATTCATCAAACCAAGCGCGTCTTCCAGCGAATACTTTTCGACAGATTGCGAAAGTAGATCGTCCAGCAAGCGTGTTTCTGAGTCAGAAAGCGTTGCGCGTTGTTTGTATTCCTGCGCCAAACTTTGCGCCTGTTTGGAAAGGCGATTCTTTTGCCTGCACTCGCGCAATATTTCCAGCGCGGCAAGGCGCTGTTTCTCGCCTTTGTGGTTGATCAGCCTATTCAGGCTTTCAATCAATTTTTTGTCCGAGAGACCATACAACAGTTGAATGATTCCCTGCCGCAAATCCTGCGCCTGTCTTGAAAGCAGGTTTTCCAAATACGCCAAATCGGATTCTTTGAGCGCAATTCCGTTCAATCCGTCCAGGGCTTTTTTTCGAACGTCAGGGCTTGCATCACCAGTTAACATTAGCAAGGTTTGCAGGGCTTCTTCGTCCTTGTGTTTTGAATTCCCCAACAATTCCGCGACTCTTCTTCGATCCCACGGTTTCATCATGGATAGATACGGGAGCAGGCGCTTGATGGGACGCGAGCCGAGGCTGTCGATCATTTTTCCAGAGACCGATTCACGATCAAGGGAAATGGGCGACCAATCCCAAACAAGGGGCTTCAAGTTATTTTGCTTGTGTTTAATGCGCGCGAGCAGGCGTTCCAGCCGCTCGAACAAATCGCTTTTTGAAAGCAATTCACCCTTATATTCCCATGGATTCAGGTTCGGCAGAATACGCGCGGGGATGCGTAAATCGTCATCGTCAAGCGCGTGCAATAGTTCGGGAAGCGCTTCCTGTAAATTGGTTTGCGCGATCAGGTGGATGGCGGCAAATCTTTTTTCGACGTTGTCAGAATGAGCCAGAGAAACAGCGTATGGCAGAGCGGAGTTCACGTCATCGAAGGCAAGGCACCAGATGGCATAGTATGCATCCTGCGCATCGCCGTTTTTGATCGCCTCCATGCCATCAGCAGGGTTTTCGAGATAGCGCAAAACTTGTGCCAGAATTTTATTGACGGCTTTCTGGTTAATTGCCTCAAAGGGAAGTCCAAACCAGACGCCACAAGCCCGCGTGACGGCACTGAAACGGCTGAGGTTATTTTCAACTACTACACGCAATAAACGTCGAAAAGCCTGCGGATGCGCTTCATCAATCGCTTCAAGAATGGATTGGCGCAGTCCCTCCTCCCTTTGCGCGGCGAGCAGCATTCTCTCAATATATTCCCATCCATCCACACGGGATGAACACAAAAGCCCATGCACCACATGGCGTCCCATCATGCCGATTTCGTGCGTCCCGTTTGCGGACGAAACTAGGATGTTGAAGACCTCATCCCCTGTCGTGCCACCTTTGTCAATTGCAGCGGCAAATAAATATCCCAGCGCGCGTGGAGCAAAAAATCCAGTCACATGCGCAGCCCATGCGGCAAGCCAGGCGACATCCTGATGTTGATATCCTTTGGTAAAGACAGCAAACTGACTCAGCCAGGATGATTTTGCCGTAGCGAATTTCTGATTGGGTGCGCGGAAGGGGCGGCGGACATAACCTGTTTGATACGGCAGATGGTCGAACAGATTCCAAGTTTCCTCTACAAGCGCAGCAGTGCCGGGAAATAAAGCAGCGAACAACGCCTGCCTCTGTGTTGAATTCAAATCCCCAACCTGCTCCTGTGCTGCTCTGCGAAATCCGGGGAGTGAATTCTGCTCCTTTTTAATTTTTTCCCACTCCGGTCCTGCCTGAATGAGAGCTTGTCCAATTCTTGAAGTTTTATCCGACAACTTTTGAAGACGAGCGACCTGCATTTCCGTTTCGCGCGGATTGTGAAAAGATTTCAGTCGTTCCTGCGCCTGTTCCTTTGAAAGCATTTGCCTATCCTCCTGTTAAAGCGGTCAACCTGAGAAAGACAATCCTGCTGTTCGTTTTTGGAAAAACTTCAATATCCAGGTTTGTCTGTTGAATGTCGTCAATAAAAACAAAATACAATCCGTCTTCAAAAGCCTGCAAAGCAGTGGCAATGGAATCGTCCACATTGACCACTTGATTCAAGTCGCGCCCACCTGGATCAATTTTTCCGCTCTGTTTCCACTGCTGGATATCCTGCTTTGTCATAACGCGCTCCAGCCTGCGCTCCTGCTGCCTTGTGTGGAACGCATCCACTTCTTTTGCAACAATATGGCTGATCAAGTCACGCAATTTCAGTCCGCCGCCACGTTCATATTCGCCAGGCGGCAATTCGACATCCCAGCCTGAAAAAATGGGATTCTTCTGACCGATCACCTTTCCTGCCACTGTAAATACAATTGACATACAGTCCTCCGTGTTGCAAACACATTTTTATTTGTTATAAGACAAATTTTACCTTTTCCAATACGCATTCAGGGATTCAAATCCCCTTCTGCAAAATTACATAAAAGACATTAATAAGTAGTCAGTTGAAAGTCTTTAGATACACCTTCGGCTTTTCGGGGGCTAAGAGACTGTTTAATAACTTCACCACGAAGTCACCAAGACACAAAGCCACAAAGTTTTTCCCTTCGAGTCTTTGAGACTTTGTGTCTTTGTGGTCAAAAAAGCGGGATTATTAAACAATCTCTAAGCCCTCCGAAAGAGCAGGGATGGACTGTAAAATTATTTACGACGATTTACTTAGTCATCCGAAGCCCTAACTCGTACAAGTCGAAGCAGGATTTTTTAGCAAACGAAAGACAATTATTACTTTTGGAGTTTTTTAATGCGATTGTCCTGCTCACCCGATTATGACTATATCGTTTTTTGGTACAATTGATTCGCTGTCTGGCATTACGTCCACAAACTCATCCGAGCACGTTGCGACATGAAAAGTTCATGATATTTCCGGAGCAAAGATGATCATACTGTCGGCAATTTCACCCGAAACCATAAAAAATAAATGGGGATGTCTTGAACTTCATGGTTATATAACAGACAATGTTGGCTATCGGCAGAAACGGTTATGGAGAAATGGCTTACATCCGCCAAACCAAAACAACACAGCGAGATGAGCCACAAGAAAAGCGGGCGACACTTTCCTGCAAACTGCCTGGTTTCAACATCATTACAGCAACTCAAGAAAAAACGCGCCTACATATAATAGTTATTGATGCGCGACAATTCTTTTAAACCATTGCACAAACGAAAGACCGTTGGATATTTTCAAAAATAGCCAACCCAAGGAGGTTATGAATGAGCGCATTTAACATTCTCGTTATTGAAGACGACAGTCTTGTTGCAAGAACAATTGAAAGATGTCTGCGCGGAAACGAATACCATGTGCAGGTGGTGAATACGGGTGTGGCAGGCTTGAAAGCAGCCCGCAACAAAATCCCTGACCTGGTGGTGCTGGATGTGATGATGCCCGGCATGGATGGGTTTACGGTCTGCAAGGAAATGAGAGAGGACGCTCTTTTAAAAGACGTTCCCATTATGTTCCTGACAGCCAAAAACAAAGTGGAAGACAAGATCGTCGGCTTAAGCGTTGGTGCAGACGACTATCTGGCAAAACCCTTTAATGTGGATGAACTGTTGCTGCGGGTAAAGGCGATCTTGCGCAGAACCCAGCGAAACGGAGGGGACGCGCTCACTTTGGAAACTGGTTCCCGCCCACAACATCAGACCGATGCGGTGATTCGCATCGGCGATTATGCGCTTGACACGCGCACGTATACATTCTCCAGCCCACACAAGGGAAAGATCCGCCTTACTCCCGTCCAATACACCTTGTTGTACCACTTGATGACGCACCCAAATAAAATATTTTCTCCCGCCCTCCTCCTCGATGAAGTCTGGGACTATCCATCTGAGACCGGCAGCGCCGACCTTGTTCGCGTTCACATAAAAAATATTCGCGAGGTGGTTGAAGTGGATCCCAAAAATCCCGTGTTTATAAAGACAGTTCAAGGGTATGGGTACACAATACAAACAGATGAATAATACGCCGTGCCAGACATGGCGCATACCAAGACAGGAAAAATGAGAAACTTGGAAAGTCAGCCCAAAGTATTAATTGTGGACGATGAATCGAGCGCAAGGGTCACCGTTGAATCGGTTCTTTCATCGGAAAAATATGAGTTGTATTTTGCAGAAAATGGGGCGCAGGCGCTTTCCATGGCAGAGAAGATCCAGCCGGATATTATCCTGTTGGATGTGATGATGCCCGGCTTGAATGGTTTTGAGGTGTGCAAAAAAATTCGCCTGATGCACGGGCTGGTCGAAGTGCCAATCGTGCTGATCACAGCCTTGGACGACCGCGAATCGCGCATGTCTGGCATAAAAGCCGGCGCAGACGACTTTGTCTCAAAGCCTTTTGACAGGCAGGAACTGCGGCTTCGTGTTCAAAATCTGACCCGCTTGAATCACTACAAGTTACAGACTTTATACAGCGCAATTGAACTAAAATTTTACGAATCTTTTGTGGGGGAACAAAGCACCTTCGGCGATCAAAACACAATGCAGGCACATGCCATCAGTAATATTCGCGACTATGTCGAAGCCAGCGAAGCCCTGCTCATATTATTCGATTCTGAAAATCCCGACCTCGCAACCAAAAGACTTCTGGGACCCGGTCTCGCATGGGAAGCCGAGCAAACCTTTCTTGTCAAAGGGAGCAACCTATGTAAGGCAATGGGACAGACCCTCACAATGCTCGACTACGATTCCACCCTGACAAAGGAATCAGAACCTGTTCTAATCGGCGCCTCTACAAGCCCAATCCGAAATATCATTCTGGCTCCATTAAACATCAACAAGACCTTGCTGGGAGCCATGATATTCGTGAATCCCCTGTTCGATTTCAAAAAAGATGACAGGCGCGCCAGGTTCCTGCAACTGATGATCAAGGGTGTCTCCACCGCAATTTTTGCAATGGAACACACCCGCCAGTTGACCATCAGCAAAGCCGCGTTGGAAGCCAGCCAGTGGGAAATTTTGAATTCGCGCAACACCCTAAGAACATTTTTCGACAATATTCCAAGTTGCATCTACGTGATTGATCGTTCATACAATATCATGATCATCAACAGCCGCCGCAGCGAGCGGATTAACCAGGCGCCACAGAAACTTGTTGGCAGTAAATGCTATGAAAGTTTGTATGGTAACCAGGCGCCCTGCCCGCTCTGCCGCGTGGCAGATGCGTTTAACGGCATTCCCTCGGTAAGAAGCCTAAGGGAATGGCAGCCGAAGGAGACCTTCATTCAATGGGAAATCACGACTGTCCCCATCCGTGAGAATTTCGATACAATCAATCAAGCCATCATCTTTGATGAGGATGTTACCGAGAAATGGATGCTGGAAGCAAACCTGATCGAAAGCGAAAAACTCGCATCCATCGGACAACTGGCGGCCAACGTTGCCCATGAGATCAACAACCCGCTCTCTGCCATTATTGCAAACGCTCAATTGATGCTGCGCGACCTTGTGGATGCCGATGAAGATACCATTGAAGCGCTCCAGTTGATCGAAATGGCCGGCGTTCGTGCCGCAAAGATCGTGGGCGACCTTCTTAAAAGCGCGCGCAAGGAAAAGAAAGGCGAGTTCGAAGAAATCTCGTTGAACAAAACAATTCTGGAAGCCATTACGATGGCCAACTTTGAGATCAGAAATCGCAGTGTCAAGATTGAACTTGACCTAAGCGAAGGGATGCCAAACATCCTTGCCCACCAGAATCAATTAAAAGGCGTTTGGATCAATTTGATCATGAACGCTTTGGGCGCAATCGAAAATTCAGACGGGGTCATATCCATTTCAACGCGTCATGAAGACGATCAATATCGCATCGCTTTTTCGGACAACGGAAAAGGGATCGCGACCGAACACCGTGAACATATCTTCGAGCCTTTTTTCACCACCAAAGACGCCAGTCATGGAACCGGATTGGGGCTCTCAGTCAGTCAACAAGTCATCAAGGAACATCACGGTGCGATTGACTTTGAAAGCAGTCCGGGCAAAGGCACAAAATTTATCATCATTTTGCCAGACACTCCAAGAAACGGGGTTTGAGTCCCAAAGGCTTTTTACCACAGAGATCACAGAGA
>JAIFKY010000214.1 GCA_020049345.1 Anaerolinea sp. | reverse complement strand
GCGCGCGCTTCTGCTATTTCAGCGTCATTGGGCGCGCCATAGGTTTTTTTCCCGGTCTCTGAATTGTAGGCTACGAATTTATCTTTTACATATTCATGATCGTAGTAATACCAGGCTGCTTTTAGTTTGTCTCCCGCAAAACCCACATAGGCTTCCGCCTTTTCCAGTTTTGCTTTTAGTTCCGCATCTTCGGGAGATTTCTCCAATGCCGCTTTTGTTTCTTCAATTTCAACATTTGAAGATTCAATCTGGGCTTCCCAGTAATATACTTCGGGGCTGATCAGATAAGACAATTGGTTGATCGCCGTCAAAAGGTCTGTTTCAGCCGCAGCCACTGCTTCTTCGGCAGAAGCAAGTGAGGCAACCGACGTTAGCTCAAGCAGCGAACGTTTTGCCTGTGTATATTTGATCTGTAAGTTGGTATTGTCCATCACCGCCAGGACATCACCTTTCTCGACCTTGTCACCAACTTTTACATTGATTTCCTTTATCTGTCCGCTGGCTTTAAAGCCCAGGTCTGCTTCATCCAGCGCAACCAATGTCCCGGTACCGCTGGCGTAAATCACCAGGTCCCCTTTTCTGGCTGTGGTGGTCTGCAAGGTGTCAGCCGCAGCAGTTTGGGTATCTGTGGAGTTCATTTGATAGTATGTCACTCCGCCGCCAATCGCGAGCGCCAAAATAACAGCAATAATCCACCAGGTCTTTCTTCCAAACTTCGAGAACAATCTTGATTTTTCAATTCTCCCTAAAAACAGATGGAATTTTTGGGCAACAATGGTATTGGGCTTCGTTTGTTTTTCCATATACATACCTTTCCTTTGCGCGATTCTTTTTTGATGTTTACAGTATAAAAAAGGGATGTAAAGACAAGGTCATGAAATTGTGGAGATATTGTGTGAATTAAAGCACAAGGCGCCCGCTTTGAAAAAGCGGACGCCTGATTCTGCTCGATGGACTTAATCTACTCTGATTCTTTTTTCTCCTCGCCCTCCACGCTGGAAGTTGGGCTTACTGTGGGAGCAGAAGATGCCTGCACGCGGGAGAGTCTCCAGCCGCTCTTCTTTACAAATTTATAACCGACCCAGAGCAGCAACCCCAGCACCACAAAGCGGATCAACCCGAAGATGGGAGAGAAGAAAGACATCCCGCCATCGCGACGGTCAAATTTCTGCCTGTCGAAATTGCCTTGCACGGCATGAGGATTTCCGCCTTCCTGGAAATTTCCCTGCATTGCCTGCGGCGCACCTTCAAAGTTGCGAGTAAAGACCGGACGGGCAAAGGATGTGTTTTGCATCGTCCCTGCGCGGAAACCCGCTCCAGCTACTGCGGTCAAGACAACCAGTGTGAGTAAAATACCCACAGCGTATGTTAACCATTTTTTGCTTTTCATTTTTTCTCCTGTAAAGTGTTTTTACTTGTCTTTGCGTACAAGGAATAATTTGTGCGCTTTATTGCCTTTATTTTCCCTTTTGGCAATTATATGGAGGTGAGGGAATTGTGTGAAATTTGTGGGGGTATGTGTAATAACTTTTACTCGAAAATACTTTTCGAGCTTCCACGATTCTTTTTGGTTTCACCCCTCTTCTTTTTTTCTTTCAATCTTTCTTCTTTTGATGCCCTTGTTGGTTTTGTCTTGTGGCGTAGTTTCGGCTTCTCGCCCGCTTTTCTCACCAATTCAGTCAACCGTGCAATGGCGTCCTCGCGGTTTTTCTCCTGCGTGCGAAATTTACTGGCTTCAATGATAAGAACACCCGCATCGGTCATGCGTTTGCCTGCCAGTTTAACCAGGCGCATTTTTACATCTGCAGTCAGGGATGGGGAATTGGTCACATCAAAGCGCAGTTGAACGGCGGTGGCGACCTTGTTCACATTTTGTCCGCCAGGTCCGCCCGCGCGGATATATTCAAATTGAAGTTCGTGCTCCAGAGATTTCATGGGGCGAATTATAAAGTGTAGACAGTTAAACAGGTAGACGGGGTAATAAATAAAACGTGGAAATGCAATTCGCAAATCCACGCTTTATTATTCTTGGGATTTCTTTCTCCCTTATCCTTCATCATTCACCCTTGCATTTCAGAACATCAACGCATTGACCTTGTCTATCATCGCGCGTTCGGGTCTCAGTTCCGCTTCGGTCAGGCGGTTGAGTGGCGTATCCACCAGGTCGTACATTTGAGTCAGGGTTGGCTTGGTGGTATCCAGGTAAAGCAAGCCGGTGAGCAGCCAGCCATTTTGTTGCGCTTCTTCCATGGCGCGCAACGCCTCAAAACGATTGGTTGTGTCATAGCCTTTTTCAAGATTCTTCAGGACAATGATCGAGCCGTCGTGCATGGCAACTTCGCGGGTTTCACCTTCCTCCATTTCGCGTTCGAGCATGATCTCGGCGCGCGGCGCGATGTAGGAAATCTCATGCAAAGGCTCTTCGTGCGTCTTGCCCCATGTATAGGAATGGTAGGCAGTATCCTGATTGTTGAATGTTACACATGGACTGATGATATCCAATACTGCAATGCCTTCATGCGCAAGCGCGGCTTTGAGCAATTCCTTGACCTGCTTGGGGTTGCCCGCAAATGAGCGCGCGATAAAAGTCGCATTCGATGTAAATGCTTCCATGCAAATATCAACAGGTTGATAAAGGTTTTTGCCTTGTTTTTTTAGCTGCAACCCCTTTTCGGCAGTTGCAGAGAATTGACCTTTTGTCAGTCCGTATACGCCGTTGTTTTCGATGATGTACAGCATGTTCACGTTGCGGCGCATCACATGTTTGAATTGTCCCATGCCGATGCTGGCAGAGTCGCCGTCGCCGGAAACACCAATACCCTTAAGGCGCTGATCCCCAAATAACGCGCCTGTCGCAATGGACGGCATACGTCCGTGCAGGCTATTGAAGCCGAACGAACGATTCAGAAAATATGTCGGCGATTTGGACGAGCACCCAATGCCGCTGAATTTCACAACATCTTCAGGCACGATATTCATTTCATACAATGCGCTTACGATCTGATTTGAGATCGAGTTGTGTCCGCAGCCCTGGCATAAGGTGCTTGGGGCGCCGCGATAATCATTTCTTGCAAGACCAGCGAGATTTACATTTGCAGCTGCGCCAGCCATGGGAAGAGTTTCAGTCATTGTTAATTACTCCTTTTCTACTTTCGCTTCGTCCTGGACCTTGAGCCTGTTACGGCTTTCGTCGGCGTTTTCTTCGCTGACGGCTTCTTTGCAACTGCTTTCTTCGCAACAGATTTTTTGGCAGGCGCGGCTTTCTTGCTGACCATTGACTTCTGATTACTGCTTACTTTTTTTATATTGTTTTCGTATTTCGCCAAAATTCCTTCGCGCACCCACTTTGCAGAGGCAGGCATACCGTCACCAAAAGCTACAGATTTGAATTTCGGAGCAAATTGAGCATACTCAGTTTTTAGAATTTGATCCATCTGCCCATCGCGGTTCATTTCGACGATAAAGATTTGGTCATATTTTGCGAGGAACTTATCCACCTCCCTGGTGAAGGGCAGGGCGCGGATACGCATGAAGTCACTCTTGATGCCATGTTCTTTGTCCAATTGATATTGCGCTTCAAGTACAGCCGCTTCGGTTGACCCGTAGGCAATGATGCCAACTGTCGCGCCTTTCATACTGTGAAGCACAGGCGCGGGGACGTATTGTTTGGCGGTTTCCTGTTTTCTCTTTAAACGTTCCATGTTGCGATAATACACATCGGCTTCTTCGCTGTATTTGGCGTATTCGTCGTGCCCGGTGCCGCGTGTAAAATATGAGCTTGACGGGTGCTTATTGCCGGGGAAGGTGCGGTACCCAATGCCGTCGCCATCCTTGTCAAGATAGCGCCCCCAATTCCCAGCCAGCGCCTCAAGGTCTTTTTCGGTCAATACTTTGCCGCGATCCATCGGTTCTTCGGGATATTCAAAGGGCTTGCTGATCCACTGGTTTGTACCCATGTCCAAGTCAATCAATACGAATACAGGCGTTTGCATATGCTCGGCTACATCGAAGGAGCGCCAGCCGAATTCAAAACATTCAAACACATCCCCAGGCAAAAGAATGACAGATTGCGAATCTCCATGACCTATGAAGTAGGCGAAGGTTAAGTCGCCTTGTGATGTGCGGGTGGGTAAGCCTGTGCTGGGTCCGATGCGTTGCACATCCCAGATCACGACAGGCACTTCCGTGTAATACGCCAGTCCTGCAAACTCGGTCATGAGCGAAAGACCAGGTCCCGAGGTATTTGTCATCGAGCGCAAGCCAGACCAGCCCGCCCCAATACACATACCCAGCGCGGCAAGTTCATCCTCCGCCTGTACAACTGCGTAGGTTTGTTTTCCATCTTCGCGCTTGCGGAGTTGCGGCAGGTACTCGTTCAACGACTCTGCGATGGATGTTGCGGGGGTAATTGGATACCATGCCAAAAATTGCACGCCGCCGAAAATGGAACCGAGCGCGGCGGCAGTATTTCCATCTGCCATGATCAGTCCATCGGTCTTATTCATTGGTTCAATGTAAAACGGGTCTTTCTTTTCAAGATTGGCTTTCGCCCATTCAGCGCCAGCCTTGAGCGCGTTGAAGTTCATGTCGATTGGTTTTTGTTTACCTTTAAAGTGGAAGGTCAACGCGGCGAGTATCTTATCCATATCCAGGTTGATCATTTGCGCCAGTATGCCAACATAAACCATGTTGCTTACCAGGTCGCGGAAGTTTGCAGGGATTGTGGCGTCACCGCGTATGATTGCTTTTATGGGCATAGGGTAGATTGCAATATCTGTGCGGGTGATGGGCAATTTGATATCATCGGCGTAGTAAAATGCTCCGCCGGGGATAACAGATTCCAAGTCGCGCGCAAATGAGGCGGGGTTCATCGCAATCACAATGTCGCGGTGTTCGTGGTGGGCAATAAATCCATTCTTGTTGGCGCGGATGGTATACCAGGTTGGCAATCCCTGAATGTTGGAGGGGAAGAGGTTTTTCCCTGAAACAGGAACTCCCATCTTGAAGATGGCGCGCAGGATGGTATTGTTGGCTGTGGAACTACCCGATCCATTTACTGTACCAACTGTGATCGAGAAATCGTTAATGATCTTATTCATGTGACTCCTTTGTTTATGACGGACGATGCGCAA
Source organism: Anaerolinea sp. (assembly GCA_020049345.1). Taxonomy (GTDB): domain Bacteria; phylum Chloroflexota; class Anaerolineae; order Anaerolineales; family Villigracilaceae; genus Villigracilis. The sequence goes on along the minus strand of JAIFKY010000214.1, from coordinate 1,365 downwards.
AAAGGTCTATATGCGTGACCAGCGCTTTGCGCCCCGCCGCGTAATTTCCATTACAAATACTTTCGACCATTGTTTTGTGGTAACCCCATACTTCCTCCAGATAATCCATGCCGCCAGCATACATGTTTAACCCTACTGCTTCGTAGGCTTCCCAATAGGCTTCAAGCAGCCCCGCCACGAAAGGGTTGTTGAGGCGGCAATAAATCAGCAAATGCAACTTGCGGTGTTCTTCGTGGGGCACTTGAGCAGGATTGCCGCGCAATTTATCGAATGCGTGGGTGATGATATTTTGCAATTCGCTTTTATCGTCTTCGGTGAGCAATGTGACCGCTTCATCCCAATATGCGGTTTCGATGTGAATGCGTAATTCTGAATATTTTTCAAAATAACTTTGATTAAGCGCCAGCGCATACGCGAGGCTTTGTTTGACGGCTGGCGCGAATGAGTAAGCCAGACGTTTTGTCCCTGTGCGCGGGCGGACATCAACCAACCCAAGTGCGCGAGCCACTTCCAGTTGTTCACGTAGTCCCGCCACGCTAATGCCGAGTTCGCGGCTTAGCTCACTTAACGTGGGCAGGCTAGTTTCTGCTTCCGGGTGTGAAGCCAGATAGCGCAGGAATTCAGAGATTTCAGGGGAAACGCGTTCACGCAGTATCATCATAGTTATCCGATTAATCAGATTAATATGATTTTACGGCATGGAAGGCGGAAAGTCAAGAGAGAAAATTGGAACTCCAAGCCCAAGTTCTTATTCCCCGATAATTTTTACCAGTACGCGCTTTTTTCTTTTTCCGTCAAACTCGCCATAGAAGATTTGCTCCCACGTTCCAAAGTCCAGTTGGGCATTTGTTACAGCCGCCACTACCTCGCGTCCCATTATTTGGCGCTTGATGTGCGCGTCGGCATTGTCTTCGCCTGTATCGTTGTGATGATACTGACCTACGGGTTCATGCGGTGCAATCTCCTCCAGCCATTTTTCATAGTCATAATGCAAGCCGTTTTCATCGTCGTTGATGAAGACTGAGGCAGTGATGTGCATGGCATTCACAAGGCAGAGTCCCTCGCGAATACCGCTTTCACGCAGGCAATCTTCAACTTGCGGGGTGATGTTCACAAACCCACGGCGGGTTGGGATATTAAACCAAAGTTCTTTGCGAAATGATTTCATGTTGATCTTTTGTGTTATCAGTACTTTATGAAAATAACTCTGGACTCGGACAGCTTGCTGTCCGTTTGACACGAGACATATAGAAATGCCAATTGAGGATTTCCATTTCAACAACTATGGCAGCCCAATAGGCAATTTCAAAGATGCCCATGCTTACTCCGCTTTTTCAACGACAACAGTTGCCTCTGTCAGCAATG
>JAIFKY010000225.1 GCA_020049345.1 Anaerolinea sp. | reverse complement strand
TGTCCGGGTATGCCAGATTTTATTTGATTCCATAACTTTATTTTTTCACTCCATTATTTTTTATATCTTGCAAATCCTCGCGACGGGGGATGCGGGATTTGAAGATGAAATTATCGAAGAGGCAGATCAATCCGCCTAAAACAGTCAAAAGAATCACGCCGATGAAATCTGTCGCAAAGGCAATGATCTCCTCGAACCAAATGACAAGGGATGTGCCACCGGCTCCGGTAACGACAGCAGGTTTCCAAAATTTGCGAAGACCTGAAAAGCGGGAAATGGAATGCGGGTGATTGGACATGAGATTCTCCTTTTGTTTATCCATCGATCCAGAACTTTCACAACAGCAGACCTTGCTTTCACACTTAACAAAAAAGACCACCGCCTAGGAGGCGATGGTCTTGCGTTTTCTTTCAAACAGCCGGGAAATCTCTTTCCGTCTTGACGACTGTTCATCCCAAAAAGCTGGGTAGCTACTCCCCATCGGAGTAATTTCAGTATACAGGATTTGGAAGTGCGTGTCAACAATTTCAGCAATTTAGAAGCATATTGCTTGCGCTGCGCGAAAAACAAGAAAGTCTTTCACCACTGAGAACACAGAAAGTGCGGAGTTTTTTATGGTTTTCTCAGTGGACTCTGAGCGCTCCGTGGTGAAATCTTTTTGGTTGGGCGCTGGTATTTGCGGACATAGGCAATCAGTCCCGCAGGAGCGGCGGACTCTCTAAATCGCCTGTCCTTTGAACTGGCTCATATACAGGTTGTGATAAAAGCCCTTTTGCTCCAGCAGGCTGTGATGTGTGCCGCGCTCGATAATCCGTCCTTGATTGATGACCAGCACCTGATCTGCGTCGCGGATGGTGGAAAGGCGGTGGGCAATCACAAAACTGGTGCGCCCCTTCATCAAATTCAGCAGGGCTTCCTGCAAATGTTTTTCGGTGCGCGTGTCCACATTGCTGGTGGCTTCGTCGAGGATCAGGATTTCGGGGTCGGATAAAATAGCGCGGGCAATGGCAAGCAGTTGGCGTTGTCCCTGACTAAGGTCGCTGCCGCGTTCGCTTAGCAGAGTCTGGTAGCCATGCGGCAGGCGGTGGATGAAAACATCGGCATTGGCGAGTTTGGCGGCGGCGCGGACTTCCTCAGCGGTGGCTTCGAGCCGTCCGTAGCGGATATTCTCCATGACGGTGGCGGCGAAGAGAAAGTTATCCTGCAAGACCAGACCAATTTTTCGGCGCAGGTCATCCTTTTTCACGTTGGCAACATCCCGCCCATCAATTTCTATTTTCCCGCCTTGAATATCGTAGAAGCGCGTCAGCAAGTTGGCGATGGTAGTCTTGCCCGCTCCAGTGGGACCAACGAGCGCAATCGTTTGTCCAGGGGCGGCGTCGAGGCTGACCTGTTTCAACACCTGCACATCTGCATCATAGCCAAAGGTGACGTTTTCGAGTCGGACATTTCCTTTGATGTGTTCCAGAGGCAAAGCCAGGTCAGAGTCGGTTTCGGGAGTTTCATCCAGCAATTCAAAAAAGCGTTCCGCGCCAGCCAATGCTGACTGGATGGATGTGAACAACTGGGCAATCATATTAAGCGGACGCCCCAGCCGTCCCGCGTAATTGATGAAAGATGCAATCTCACCGACGGTTGCCAGCGACTGCACCGCCAGCCAACCACCCGTGCAGGCAACGACAGCCAACCCAAAGTTGTTAACCATGTTCATCACGGGTCCCATGAAACTGGTGAAGACACGGGCGCGCAGCGCCACTTTTTGCAGGCGGCGGTTGACGTTTGAAAATTGCTCGGTGGTGGCGGCTTCACGCACAAAAGCCTGGACAACTCTCTCGCCGCTGATAGTTTCCTCGATGATACCGTTCAACTCACCGAGGGCTTGCTGGGTTTGACGGAAACCGACGCGGGTGCGTTTGACAATTTGCCCTGTCAGGACGAAGGTCAGCGGCATCACCACCAGACTGACAATTGCCAACGTCACATTCATGATGAACATGATGATGATCACACCTACCAGCCCCAGCACGTTGGAAATCAATTGGCTGGCATTGGTGGCAAGAACATTGCTAATGTTTTCGACATCATTCGTCAGGCGGCTCATGATGTCGCCGTGCGCGCGTTGGTCAAAGAAACGCAGGGGCAGGGTTTGCAAGCGGGCGAACAGGTCGGTACGCATATCGCGCACGGCGCGTTGCGCCACACCCGCCATCAGATAAGTTTGCAGCCAGGTTCCAGCGGCAGCGAGAACGTAGGAAGCAAACATCCAGCCGAGCAGGCGCATCAGTCCCGTCAGGTCAGACTTGCTGATGTAGGTGTCAATCGCTATTCCCATCAGGAAGGGTCCGAGCAGGTCAAGGATGGAAGTGACAATCACAACCAATACAGTGAAAATCAACACCCAGCGTTGGCGTTGAAGATAAACCCACAGACGGCGCAAAGTCCCGCGCGGGTCTTTGGATTTGGGTGCGCCGTGCAATAAATCCATCGGCAAACCACCACGGAAACCCGTCATGGGCGGAGCAGAGGCGCGGCGTTGTTCAGTCATGGCGGACTCCATTTCCCAGTTGCGACTCGTAAATTTCCTGATAAATGGGACTGTTGGCAAGCAAGTCGCGATGCGTGCCTTCGGCGGCAATCTGACCGTCATCCAGTACGAGGATTTTGTCGGCTTTCAAAACGGTGCTGATACGTTGGGCAATCACAAAACTGGTGCGGTCTTTCATAATATCTTCCAACGCAGATTGGATTTTGGTTTCGGTCTCCACATCCACAGCGCTGGTGCTGTCATCCAGAATCAGAATAGCGGGTTTGAGCAGCAGGGCGCGAGCGATAGCAAGGCGTTGTTTTTGTCCGCCCGAAAGATTGACCCCGCGTTGCCCGAGTTGAGTGTCGTAGCCTTCGGGCATGGCGGAAATAAAATCATGCGCCTGCGCGGCTTTGGCGGCGGCGATGACTTCTTCATCTGGCGCATCAGGATGTCCGTAGCGGATGTTGTCGCGGATGGAGCCGCTGAACAACACGGCTTCCTGCAAGGCAATTCCGATGTTGCGGCGCAGAGCAGGCAGGGCGATGTCACGCACATCCCGCCCGTCGATGGTCACGCGCCCAGAGGTCACATCGTAAAAACGCGGGATGAGATGCACCAGGCTGGACTTCCCCGCTCCCGTCGCGCCAAGCAGCGCCACCGTCTGCCCTGGCTCCGCTACAAAACTAACTCCCCGCAAAACTGGATCGCTATCCTGCCCGTCATAGTTGAAGGTGACATTTTCGAAGACGACTCGACCCTGCGCCTTGAACTCGCTGACGGCGTCGGGGCGATTCTGCACCTTGGGCTGATTCTCCAAGACCTCGTGAATGCGTTTCGCTGAGGCTTCCGCCCGCGCCAGTTGAATAACCAGTTGGCTGACCATCATCAACGAGAACAGGGTCATAATCAGGTAATTGATAAAAGCGATAATTTGTCCAAGCAGCATGGTTCCCGCCACAAACTGGACACCACCAAACCACAAAACGCCGAGGATGCTCAAGTTCAAGGTGAACATCATGAAGGCAGGCATGATGGCAACCACCTGCGCGGCGCGGACGGATTGCTCGGTCAGGTTGACATTGGCTTCGCCGAATCGCGCCTCCTCATGCCTGGCGCGGACGAAAGCCTTGACCACCCGCACCCCCGAAAGGTTTTCCTGCATCACCTGGTTAAGTGCATCCAGTTTTTCCTGCACAATCGTGTAGAGCGGCGTCGCCTTTCTGACAATCCAGACCACGGCGGCGAGTTCAATGGGCATCAAAATTAAAGGAAGGAAAGCCAGTCGCGGGCTGGTGATAATCGCCATAATCAGGCTGCCCACCAGCAACAAGGGGGCGCGCACCAAAATGCGCAAGATCATCAGCAGGGCTTCCTGCACCTGGGTCACATCACTGGTCAGGCGCGTAATGAGTTGACCCGTTTCCAACTCGTCGAGGTTGCCGAACGAAAAAGTTTGCACCTTTCGAAAAAGCGTTTCGCGCAAGTCGGCGCCAAAGGCTTGCACAGACATCTCGGCAAAGATGCCGTTGCTCATGCCGCCCAGTGCGCCGATCACAGCCAGCCCAAACATCAGCAAGCCAGTTTGCAATACCAGATTCAGGTCGAGGTTGGCAATGCCTTCATCCACAATCCGCTCGACCATGCGCGGCTGCATCAAATCCATTGCGACTTCCAAGGTCATCAACAGCGGCGCGATCAACACCCAGCGCCAGTAGGGTTTTAGAAATCTTGCTAGTTTCAATCCTGCATTCATTTCGATAAGAATTCCTTTGTTTTTGTCGGCTAAAAAATTACTTGAAAAAAGAGAAAATTTAGAAGTCCAATTTTTCTTGAATCACCTGCGACAGATTGGCACGCAACCGCAGCAGGAAACCACGTAACACCACCCGCTCCTCATCGCTGAACCTGTTAAAACATTCCATGTCCATCCGCTGCCAGACAGCCTCCAACTCAACGCGGACTGTGCGCCCAACGTCGGTCAAATAAACTCGCGAAAGACGCTGGTCGCTGGCATCTGGCTGGCGTTGGACAAATCCCGCTTTTTCCATACGCTGAATCATCCGCGTCATGGTGGCTGGGGTAATTTCCAGTTGTTCTGCCAATTCCCTGTGCGTCAAACCATCCTGCTCCCATAGCGCGAACAACACCGGGGGTTGTCCGCGATACAAACCGAGTTTATCCAGCAGTTCGTGGGCACGCTGACGATGCAGACGAGAGACCTGAGCGAGCAAAAAATCAAGGGAATGGGGTTCTGGTGGTTGGCGCATGATGATCTCCAAAAAAAATAATAAGCCGGCTAATATTTAGTCGGCTTATTGTATAACACGCCTTGTCTCGTGTCAATGCGTGAATTTTGAAGAAAATATGTAGGATTAAGAATTGAAATACGACCTGATCTATTGACTATACGCAAAATTAGATTGTCAGGCTGAAAACTTGAACAGAATCAAGTCCAACACTGCCTGCTTCTCCCCCACACCTAGAAGCTGTTTAATAACTTCATCACAAAGTCGCCAAGACTGTGGTCAAAAAGTAGGCTAAAACCAAATCAGTCCAGAAGGGGCTTCCATTACAAAAGCCATACTCAGACACGTGCCAGATGATTGAATCTGCCACGATGCAGGATATACTTGCGTTAAGTTATCAAATCGACAGAATGGAGTTCGCCATGCTTGAATATGTCAATCTTGATCTGGTCTTGCAGCAAGAGGAGTATAAAAAAAGATTACGTCCGTTGCAGCAACGCCTCTACGAATTGGAACATGCGGTCTTCGACGCGAAGATGCCAGTTATGATTCTTTTCGAGGGCTGGGCGGCTACAGGCAAGGGGCGCCTGATTAGTTTGCTCGCAGAGCGATTGGATCCGCGCGGTTTCCGCGTCGTCCCGATCACACCGCCGCGCACTGCCGAGTTGCGCCATCCGTGGATGTGGCGCTTTTGGCTCAAGATTCCCGCGCGTGGGCAAATGGTCGCATTCGATACATCGTGGTATCGCAGAGTGTTGAGCGACCGCTTGAACAAAACGATCAACAAGGATGAGTTACGCGCCGCGTATCAGGACATCGCAGAGTTTGAAGAAATGCTGACTGCCGACGGAACGGTGATATTAAAATTCTGGCTGCACATCAGCGAAGAAGATCAGCATAAACGCATCAAGAAGTTGTGCAAAGATAAGTTAACAGCCTGGCAGGTTGGGGAGGAAGATGTGAAGCAAAATAAACGCTATGAGAAATATGCGGGCTTTGTCGAAGATATGATCGCGCGTACCGATTCACCTCACGCGCCCTGGACGATTGTCGAAGCAACGGATCGTTATTACATGCGCATCAAGGTTTTTGAAACAATCATCGCCTCGCTCGAAGCGCATCTGGGGCTGCCCTCATCTTCGAAAGCAAACGCCAAGCCTCGCCGCGCAACAAAAGAAATGAAAGGAGCCGTCAATGCTTGAGCGTCTTGATCTTACGTTGGCAATTGCGCGTGATGAATATGATAAACAACTCAAAGTGTTGCAAGCCGAGTTGCATGAGTTGGCCTTTCAAATTTACATGCAGAAGCGTCCGGTGGTGATCGTCTTTGAAGGCATGGATGCATCAGGCAAGGGTGGCACAATCAAGCGCCTGACCGAACGCATCGATCCGCGCGGCTATGTTGTTTGGCCAATATCCGCGCCGTCAGGTGAAGATAAAGAGCGGCATTACCTTTATCGGTTTTGGCGGCGATTGCCCGAACAGGGACAGATCGCCATCTTTGATCGCTCATGGTATGGGCGTGTGTTGGTCGAACGCCTGGAGGGATTTTGTAGCGAGGATGATTGGCGGCGCGCCTATAGCGAGATCAATCAGTTCGAGCGCCAACTCACGGACTTTGGCGCAATCGTTTTTAAGTTCTGGATGCATATCAGCAAGCAGGAGCAACTGCGCCGCTTCCGCGAGCGCGTGCGGACAAATTACAAGACGTGGAAGATCACAGATGAAGATTGGCGCAATCGCGGTAAATGGGAGG